>JBBAKZ010000119.1:0-8262 GCA_040403275.1 Arcicella sp.
TTATTACGGCATGAATACGCCACTTACGGGAGCCGCTTCCATTAGTACACCCGATGCACGAACAATCTTGGTGAAGCCTTTCGAGAAAAAGATGATTCAAGAATGTGAAAAAGCCATCAGAAACTCAAATATTGGCTTAAATCCGATGAATGACGGGGAGAATATTCGTTTAAACATTCCTCCACTCACCGAAGAACGTCGTCGTGAATTGGTAAAGCGAGTAAAAAACGAAATCGAAACGGCAAAAATTAATGTCCGTAACGTGCGTCAAGATGCCAATAATAGCATCAAGAAATTGAAAGCTGATGGTGCTTCGGAAGATGCCATAAAAGAAGGCGAAGACAGAATCCAGACTTTGACGAATAGCTATATCGCAAAGGTTGATGCAACATTTGCCGATAAAGAGAAAGATATTATGTCGGTTTAATTCAATTAATAGTGAACAATTAACAATGAATAATTTAAAAAATATTAAATGATATTTGATTTAAACTATTCCTTGTTAATTGGAAATTGTTAATTGTATTCCACCATTTCATCCTTTCCGTGTTGATAACCCAACAGAATCATGCGCTGAATGTCTTCTTTGTCAAATCCCTGAATATCAATATTTAAAGATCGCTGAGGGCGAATTATTTTGAGTTTAATTCTGCATTGTCCTTCCAAAATTCCAAAAGCCCCCGGCGAGCCATCCTCTGGTAAACATTCATTTCTAAACTCAGCCCAATCTAAATCCGCATTTAGGCATTCATTTACCGCAATATCCATCACTCTATCCACCAAAGCCAGCAAATTTCCGTAAGGGAAATATCCACCATCAATATTTCGGGTATGGCAAGCAATACAAATAATTTCGGTGGCACCGTCGTTGATGGCTTTTTTGACGGGCGCAACATCCCGCATACCACCATCCAAAAATGCCATTTTTTTCAATCCGCCGATGTTAACCACGGGCATCAAAATTGGAATAGCCGATGAGGCCATCACGTAATCTAAAAAATGTTCGTAGGTTGGGTCGGCATACACAAGACTGCCATTAATAATATCTACGGCGCCCACTTTTAAGCCAATCGGACTAGCATTAAGATTTCTGATTTGAATATTATTATGCAGAATATCACGGAGCGGTGTCGTATCTAATAATCCTTCAAAATTTCTTCGGATTGCACTCATGCCCAAATCATAAGTACCACGCCTAAAGGCCAGGCTTTCGGGCGTATTGATGTTATTTATCCAAAAGTCACAGAGGTCATACGCTGTTTGATTGAAGTCTAAATTGCCATCATTTTCGAGAAAAGACCGACCGAAATCATTCACTAAATAAGAAGCATTCATACTACCAGCCGATATTCCGTAAATAGCATCTGGACGAAAGCCAGCCTCAAAAACCGCCTTAACCACTCCCGCCTGATATGCCCCTTTGACAGATCCTCCTGCCAATACTAATATTTTACTCATATTTATGATTATATTGATTTTTTGAGTTAAGAAGGAACAAGGGAGTAGAGGGACAAAGGAGCAAAGGGACAAGGGGACAAAGGGACAAAGGAGCAGCGTAAAGAAATTAGGGAATTTTAAAATTTTAGCCTCTACTACTCTGATACTTTGCTAATCTGACACTTTGCTACTATGGTACTCGGATACTTTGCTACTCTGATATTTGCTACTCTGACACTTTGCTGCTTTGTCACTGTGATACTCTGCTCATTAAAACAAAACTCTCCTTCAAATATCGAACTAAAAAAATAAAAACAAGTTAATAAACTGAGAGAATATACAAGTTTTTACAGAATGATGTAATTTGCGGTGTATTTGTTAGTTATTCGTCACTGGTCGTGTGTTGGTTGTTTTTTAGAAATCAATTAGTCGTCAGTTTGGTTTTTTTACCACTAATAACTAATTACGAATAACCAATAACTAATAATGAGTTTATCAATTAAAGAAATACAAGCCCCGATTGCCGAAGAAATGAAAGCCTTTGAAGGAAAGTTTAGGCAGTCGATGAAAACCAAAGTAATGTTGTTGGATACGATTATGAACTATATCGTCCAACGCAAAGGCAAGCAAATTAGACCCATGTTTGTATTTTTAACGGCAGGGCTTTGCGGAGATGTTACTGAAAAAACCTATCGTGGAGCTGCTTTGATTGAACTGCTACATACTGCCACGCTGGTACACGATGACGTGGTGGATGATTCAAATTATCGTCGTGGATTCTTTTCGGTGAACGCCCTTTGGAAGAATAAAATTGCCGTTTTGGTCGGTGATTATTTATTATCAAAAGCCCTTCTACTTTCTATCAATCACGATGATTTTGAGTTATTAAAAATTGGTTCAAATGCGATTCAAGAAATGGCCGAGGGTGAACTAATGCAGATGGAAAAAGCACGTAAATTGGATATTACCGAAGAAGTTTATTTTGAAATAATTCGCAGAAAAACCGCTACCTTGATTGCCGCCTGTTGTGCGATGGGCGTGAGTTCGGTGGGTGCGGATGTTGAAACAGTGGAAAAAGCAAGGCTATTTGGTGAAAAAGTTGGGGTGGCTTTTCAAATAAAAGATGATTTATTTGATTATGGTGATGCCGAAATTGGAAAACCTTTAGGGATTGATATAAAGGAGAAAAAAATGACGCTTCCACTCATTTATGCCTTAAATCAGGCAGATTGGCTCACAAAACGTCGAATCATTAATGTCATCAAAAACGAATCCGAAAATTCTCAAAAAGTTACGGAAGTGATAGATTTTGTGAAACAATCTGGTGGACTTCAATACGCTACAAAAGCCATGCAAAACCTTGTAGATGATGCACAAAGTATTTTAAGTACCTTTCCCGATACCACTTTTAGGCAGTCATTAGCAGGATTAGTGCAGTTTACGATTGAGCGCAGCAAGTGATGGATGATAAACTTGCCTATACGAGAATCAACGCCACAATTTGTAAATCAACATCCTAAAACCATGTAAAACCTATTTTTCTTGTATTAGAAGTAATTCCTCTTTCTCCTTTGCTTTTGCCAAATTCCACCAAGGAAGGTATGGATAGGCGTGGTGTTCATGATGATACCCAAAAAAATAACAGGTAATAAACGCAAGAAAATGATTTAGCTTTTGACTTTTTGCCTTGAATTTATCAGTTGGGTGATGCTCTCCCCTGTGAGGCAAATAAGTGCCGAAATAAAATAATTGAAGAGTACTTAGTATAGCAGGTATTTCCCAAAATAAGATGAGATTTTCCATCGGAAAAAATAATTTCAATAGATTATAGGTAACTGCCATCAATAAAATCTGCCAGATGGTTACATATTCCAAAGCAAATTTAAGGTACCATCGAAAGAAATTTCCATCATAATAATCAGGGTCTTGTTCCGATACTACGTGCGCATGGTGAAGGTGATGTTTCCGAGAAAGTTTTTCGTAATTGTTGTAGGCAAAAATGGTTGCACACAAAAATCCTATCCAATAATTTAGTGGCTTATTCTTGGGAACGACCACCCCGTGAATGGCATCGTGGGCGGTGATAAAAATACCCGTATATAAGTGCATTTGTATGAGCACAAACACATATACAAATGGGTCTTTAAAATCAATTTTGTAATGCAATAGGTACGTCAACGACAAAGCCCAAAGTGTGATAATGGTTATAGCGTAAAATATTCCTTTGTTTTTCATGTTTATCAGCAATGAGCTTTGGGCGATGAGTATTCAATAAAATGCCATGTTGAATGATGAACCTACGATTTTTATAATGTTTTATAACACTCTTCTTTGATGGCTCACAACTCATAGCTATTTAACCCCTAAATCATTAACTTTGTTGCAAAATCAGTCAAAGTACCCCTAAATTTTAGCATGAGCATTTTCCTCATCGCTCATCGCTTAAAACTCAATGCTAACCAATGGCAAAATTAGAAAAGGATTTACAACAGGCCATTTTGTCAATGCCTCAAAAAGATAAAGATAAGCTATTATTAAGACTCATTGCCAAAGATGATATTCTGTCGCAACAATTGCAATATATGTTGGTTGAAGGGAGCGCAAGCGTAGATTACCGCCGGGATGAAGTAAAAACGGCCATTGATAAGTTGTATCGTTCCGAGGCTTATTCATCGGGTTATTTGATGATGGATATGCGTTATGTCAATGCCGAAATTACCCGTCACGTAAAGGTTACTAAAGATAAATACGGTGAAATTGAATTGACGATAAAACTGTTGAAGGACTGTTTTGAAAAGCAATTAAAGTGGATTCAGAAGTATTCCTCAAAGTCCGATACTTTAGCGAATTACGTGGCAAAACGAACCGATTTTGTGTTGAAAAAATTGGTAAAATTGCATCCAGACGTTCAATTTGATTTTCACGCCGATGTCAATACGCTCTTGGAATATACTTATAGTTACGCTCCCTCCTATTATGCGCATCTCATGGGTTTACCAAGAACATTCGAAATTTCAGAGTAACATATAATGCTGCGTTCCAACCTTAACCGTCACCAATTTTGCAAAAAGAACAATTTATATCATCAATTTCTGAAAGCATTTTACGGCATACTTTCATCAAAATTTCTTTGGGAAATTATAAAGGTTCGGAAACAGAACTGAAAAATATTTACGTCAAACGGATTTTGATAAAACGAATTGAAAATCTGAGTTTTACCTATCGTTATAAAACCCGTGTTATTGTCAAAAATTTCTCGATTGATGAAGGTATAAAACTAATTCAAGAAGCGATTGAAAATGGTTTCAGAATAGCTACACTTTTTACCAATGAATCTGATTTAATCTTAGAACAACTTAATAATCAAAAGGTTACGATAAAAAAAACAATTCCGACCAGTAAAAATACCAACCTTTCCTTAGACCACGACCATGCCAAAAAACGCTTGATTGAAAGTCAAGGAAAAGGATATTTGCATGAACTCAAAATCACGGATGCTGAAGGAAATGTTTATAAAAATGCGCAGGATAAATACAAGCAAATCAATCATTACGTGGACATTTTGAGTTCTTTAATCAAAGAAATTCCTGCCGAAAAGCTCAGAAAAGTGGTTGATATGGGTTCGGGAAAAGGGTATTTGACTTTTGCTTTGTACGATTATTTAACCAATGTTTTGAATTTAGATACCACAGTAACGGGCGTGGAATTTCGCCCCGACATGGTGGAATTGTGTAATACTATTGCCCAAAAAACGGGCTTCAAAAACCTCAATTTCAACGAAGGAACGATTGAAAATTACGACAGTACCAACACAAATATCCTCATCGCCCTCCACGCCTGCGATACTGCCACGGATGATGCGATTTACAAAGGAATCACCGCCCAAGCTGATTTAATTGTGGTGGCTCCGTGCTGTCACAAACAAATTAGAAGGGAAATGGAGAAAAATAAAGCCGCCAACGAATTAGACTTTTTGACCAAATACGGTATTTTCTTAGAACGCCAAGCCGAAATGGTAACGGACGGAATCAGAGCCATGATTTTGGAATATTTTGGCTACAAAACCAAAGTGTTCCAATTCACTTCCGATGCGCACACGCCTAAAAATGTCTTGGTCGTAGGCGTAAAAGGCAAAACAAATCCGAAAAAGCAAGCGGAAATTTTAGAGAAATTGAAGGCTACGAAAGCGTATTTTAGGATTGATTATCATCATTTGGAGCGATTATTATCTTTGCGTTAAAACGCATGAACAATTTACACCCAATTGTAAATCTGGGTCAGTAAGATAGATTTTCCCTCATTTGTTCACTTCTCGAAAGTTTAAAACCTTCAAGAAGTTCCTACGAAAAGCTATTTTCCAATCATAAAATAATTAAAACTGACAAAAACTAATCAACCATGAACCCCTCATCAATCTTTTCTTTCGCCAATTCCTTTGTGCTTTTGGGCTGGATTTTATTAATCTTTCTGCCCAAATGGAAGCACACGCAAACCATCCTTTTGAATGGAATCGTTGTGCTTTTTTCCATTTTATACGTCTATTTATTATTGAAAGACATTGCAGGTTTTAGCATGGATAGCTTCAGCACGTTGGCAAATGTAAAAGCATTATTTCAGAATAATAATGCGGTTGCTATGGGCTGGATTCACTATTTAACGTTTGATTTATTTGTGGGGGCGTACATCGTTAAAAAATCGCAAGAATTACAGATTTCGAGGTGGCTTTACACGCTACCATTGCCATTTACTTTTATGTTTGGACCGGTGGGTTATCTTTTGTTTTTTATTCTCAAAACTATCAAGACCAAATCTTTGCATGAAACTAATTAAAGAGATATTTAGCAGAAATCCACTATTAGCAAAATTAGGCTTATTCTTTCTAATTTTGGCAGTTTTTCTCGGCTTATACGCAACCGTAAATACCGAGACGATTTTAGGGATTAATTCCATGATAAAGCCCCTAAAATTTGCTTTGAGCACGTGGATATATGCGTGGACGATGGCGTATTTGCTTTTTTACGTAAATAACCAAATTCGAGTAAAATGGTATTCCATTTTAGCCACTTTTGTCATGTTGTACGAAAATGCCGTAATTACCATTCAAGCTTTGAGAGGAAAGTTATCGCATTTTAATCAGACAGAACTCTTAGGGGGCATTTTGTACGCTATCATGGGCGTGCTAATTGTTTGGCTCACTACGGCTACTTTGATTATTTCACTAATATTTATTTTTCAAAAAACCAATATCATCAGTAAACCTTTTGCCCTTTCCATAAAAATTGGCCTACTACTTTTTGTCATTTTTAGTTTTATGGGAGGTTACATGAGTGTTATAAACTCGCATAATGTAGGCGGTAAAATTGGAGAAGCGGGACTTACTTTTTTAAATTGGAGTACACTTTTTGGGGATTTAAGAGTGGCTCATTTTTTCGGTATTCATTCGTTACAAGTTATACCAATATTGGGTTTCTTCGTTTCTACCAATATTAAAAATGAGTCGAAAGCAAGTTTAATGATTTGGCTTGGTTCAATTATTTATTTAGGTTTTGTTTGCTTTACGTTGATGCAGGCGATTAATGGGATGCCATTTGTTTAATCTTTTAGTGTTTAAAAAGTAAGAACAAATCTGAGTGAAGCATAAAAGACAGAAATTTTAGCAGAAATTAAAGGCTATGAAAGCGTATTTTGGGATTAATTATTATCATTTGGAGCGGTCGGTGTTATAGGATTAGGGTTTAAATAATTTCCAAGTTCATTAATCAATAAAACCTTGATTTTAGGCTTGTGAGTCAATTCTATAAAACCTCCACAAGTATCATCAAATTGAGATATAGCAACTCCATCAATTACTTCATTTTCATGAGTTGATATTGTATAAGAATCACATATTTCATGTTTTAAAAACTGAATAGATAAAATATTTTCAATCTTGATAATTGAGAACGGCCATTCTTGATTTTCTTCATCATAATTAGAATATTCTTTATTCCAAAACGCATCTAAACGTATAATACAAGTTTGTTCTAAATACTTATTTGTAAAAAGACCAATCCAATGAGAATCGTGATATGTTACATACTGAAATAGCTCTTCAAAAGTCGTTTCAAAAGCATTTTCCCATTTAAACGCATCTGCTAAAATTGTTTTTTGCAACCACAAAGGGTTATCATCAAAAACATCGTCCATTGTATCTTAAAATATTCTGTAAAATTGTTATTCATTATTATAAAACAAGATTCTGTAATTTTGCACTCTGGTTTTGCTTTAAAGGAAATAATTAATCGTCTTTCAATACTCAACTCCCTGTTTCTTCAAATAGTTAGCCACATTAAAACTGTGTCCGTCCATAATTTCAACGTCTTTGTTCCAATCCATTGTTTCCCAATTTTTTTCTAGGGTTGAAACCGTCACTTTTCCCACGCTTGTAATAATCCAAATTACTTTTTCAACCCCAAAGTTGAGAAGTTTTTGAGTCTTCTTGTAAATATATCCCAACTCCGTCAAATCTTCATATTCTGCCTTTACATCTATTTCAATGGCTATTTTAGGTGGAACGTCGGTATATTTTGTTGAAATCATGGCTGGTTTCAACACCGCTTTGTCATAAATAGCAAGGTCGTTGGCAAGATTGTTTTTATGGTCAAGATTGATACCCGCTTCGTTGATTAATACGAAATAAAGATCTTCGTCAATGAATTTTGCAATAATACTTGACACGTGGAAAGCCACGATAGATTGTAGAGAACTTGCTCCCATAATTTCTTCTAATGTTTTTTTGCCTGCTAATACTTCTTTGTACCCTTTACGATAAATGGGTTTACCATC
>JBBAKZ010000120.1:0-7733 GCA_040403275.1 Arcicella sp.
TTGACAGCACCGTCGTAAGCATCCCTTGTCGCCTCCTTGAATTGTTCAATAATGGGCAATGTTTTCCGAGCATCCTCAATTTGTTTCACACGGTCAAAACGGGTATCACCTCCTACTGTAACATGCTGAATATCAATATTTTGCAATAATTTTAAAGAGGCTTGGTTCTGCACAAAAATATGATCAAAATAGGTTAAAATATTTCGATAAAAACCACCGTACCATTTAAAAAATATCTGATTAGGTCTGAAAATAGCGGAGAAAGAAATAACTGGAATTTGCTTTTCGTGAAGGATTCTTAGATAATTATACCAAAATTCATACTTCACAAAAAAGGCGATTGAAGGATTTATTTTTTCGATAAATTCTTTTGCTTTTGAAGGCGTATCGGAAGGTAAATAACAAATAAAATCAGCTCCTGCGTAGTTTTTACGCACTTCATAGCCCGACGGCGAAAAGAAAGTTAGCACGATTTTATAAGCTGGAAAGGTTTCTCTAAATTTTTCAATCACGGGTCGACCTTGTTCAAATTCGCCTAAAGATGCACAATGAAACCAAGCAACGGGTTTTGGATTTTTGATCTTAGATTTCGGATTTGTGTCGGAAGGTGATGTCGATCTCATTTTTATATGAAAATCCGCAATCGAAAATCCCATATCCGAAATCCGTAGTTTTGCCTTTTGATTAAAAGGACTCACCAGCCAGATGATGAACTGATACCCATAAATAGAAAGATTGTAAAGAAGTGCTGACAAGGTATTTTGGATTAATTTTACCGTAAAATTAATCCAAAATACCTATTAATTATTAATTCTTCAAAGATTCAACCAATAAGTCATTTTCAAAACCAATGCCCGATTTTTAATTTCGTAACTATTCGGGAAATAATTATCGGTATAAACCAAGAAAATATCCGAGGCGGGTTTGTAGCGCCATTGAATACGGCTATTAATATTTGTATTCTGACGCTGTTCGTTATATTGAACAAAAGTTGTCCAGAATAATTTATTTGAAAAAGTGACATCAATTTTGGGACTTACTAGAAAGAAATGTGTTTTAACAACCTTACTGGTTTTTTCTGATTCTGGAATTTTTACATCACTTATATCCACATAATTAATATTGGCGGAGATATTCACGTAAGGCTGAAAACGATATCCCAATGTTGTGGATAAAGTTAGTAATCGTCCATCGCCAAAATAACCTCCATAAGTACCTGAGAAGTTAGTTGTATATTTTTTTCGTGCAGATGAAACATATTCAATACTAAAAGTCTTGAAACGATGCTCACTATTTGCTTTTAATAAATCCGATAAACCTTCATTGGCTGGTTCAAAGTCGTATTGAAGTTTAAAATAATTGGTTTGAATACACGTGTACAATTGACTTCCTCCTTTGGTGGCAAATTGATAGCCAAGCGTATTATTAGCATCGGTCATTTCCCCATTTATATTCCAATAATAATCAAAAGCATAAATCGGAGCGTGGTAAACAATTTTGTTCGTCGGCTTTTTAGTATAATATAAAAAGGTTATTTCCGGTGCTGCAAATCGGTAATACCCTCTACGTGGTACGTAACCCACTTCTGGTGTATAATTAATCCCTACATTTTCGTGTTGTAGGTTTACAATCCAGTGCAAATTGGTATACTGCAGATTATACCCTTGCATTACATCGTGACTTGTAGTGTTGGGGCTAAAGGACTTCACCACCATTGCCTTGCCAGTCCATTCGTTATTGGCTGAGGCTAAATTATATTCAATTCCTAAATTTCGGTTAAAATCGGTAAATCCGGGATTGGTTTTTCCCTTAAAGTTTAAAGATTCTTTGTTCAAAAACATCATTCCTAGGCTTGAACGTTTGAAAACTTTTTGTTGAAAAACCAAAGCCGTAAAGTTTTGATTGGGACGCTTGGTACTATCGGTCAAATCTTGCGAACCCGTTTGGATATTCATAGCACCAATGCGGAGATTATTACTAAGTTTTCCGCTGACTCTCGCACCAAACGTGATAGGCACGCCCAAACCAATTCTTCGTGAAAAGAAAGGACGAAGACCAGCCAAGCCGAAATTGTTAAACAAATCAGCATTTTCTAAAAAGAACTGACGGCGTTCAGGAAAGAACAATTCAAAGCGACTCAAATTGGTTACTTGTCGGTCGACATCCACTTGCGAGAAATCGGGATTCAGAGTTAAATCCAAATTCAATGCCGATGAAAGCGCAATTTTAGCATCCCCGCCGAAATCTTTTCTGAAAGTCGCATCTGTATTATTTTGAAAATCTTTACTTACACCTCCGAGTACGTAAGGAATAATTGAAACATTCGCTTTGGGTGCCGGTGGAAGCGTTTCCCAAACCAATACACCAGTGAAAGCGAGCGACAAGGCACTGTATTGACGTGGCAGTTTTGTCCAAACAGAAGCCTCTTTTTGATTTGGATAATTACGATTGAAATTAATTCCCCAAGTTGAAACGTCCTTTTTGTATCTCAAGGTTTTGAAGGGAATCGCCATTTCAACAATCCAACGGTCGGAAAGATATTTGGTTTTAGCATACCATTTGTTGTCCCAATTCAAATTTAAAACCTGTCCTTCTGAAATAAGTCCTTCCAATTGCGCTCCAGCGGCATTTACACCAAAAATTACCCCATTGGTTAAATCATTAAAAGGCTCAATAACGATTTGAAAACTTTCATTATTAGGAATTATATAATCTCGTTTCATGGATTCAACGGTAGCAAGTTTTCCATCATCGGCTTTAAAACAAATGGCGGATACGTACAAAAAATCATCATCGTAAGTTAGTCTGACTTCGGTTTGATTGTTTGCACGGGCAGTGTCTGTGGGAAATTTGAGCCAAAAATCTTTGGCAACATCAGTATTTTTCCAAGCCTCATCATTTAATATTCCATCAATATTTATTTTAGTAGTGGTAGGTTTAATATGGAATTGATACGACTCATTTATTTTCTGAGATGTGGCGGTAAAAGCATTTAAAATGAGGATGAAGGGTAGTAATTTTTTCATTATTTAGCAGTTTGTGGATACCTATTAATAGTTACAAAAATAGCAAAAAATAATCTAATGAGTAAAATAAGTGTTTATATTTTTAAAAATACTTATCACTTCCATTTGTGTTATACAATTGTCAATTTTTGGGATTGAGAAAAGGCCTATTGGGAGAATATCGCTAAAACTTAATGATGAAAATTACCGAAATGAACCAAAATGGTTTTGTAGAACCATGATAAATCCTTAATTTGTATCAGCATTTATAAACCCCAAAACTACTTCATGCAGAAATCTTCTGAAAATCAAGGGCAATTAGTTCGCTCCATTGGATTAACCTCCGCTATTGTTCTCATTATCAGTTCCGTGATAGGAACGGGTGTTTTTAAGAAAGTTGCTGCAATGTCGGCAGAATTACAATCGCCCATTTTGGTACTAGTAGCCTGGTTGTTGGCAGGCTTGATCAGTTTGGCGGGAACACTTTCTAATGCTGAAGTGGCCAGTATGCTTGCAGATTCGGGCGGAGAGTTTGTTTATTTTCGCAAAATTTATAATCGCTTTTTTGCGTTCCTTTTTGGTTGGACCAATTTTGCCGTAATTCGTACCGCTTCCATTGCTTCCATTGCATACGTTTTCGCCCAATCACTAAACAGTCTGATTGCTTTTCCTGAAACTTCTAAAGCCTTATCCGATTTTAGTTTTCTGGGCTTGCATCTTTTTGATAATTTGAGCGTTAAATTAGTTGGGATTTCTTTGATTATGTTTTTGACGTACTTTAATTATCGAGGCCTAAAATTAGGGGAAAACCTCAGTAGAGTTTTAACGGCATTAATGGTAATTACTATGCTGATAATCATTGTATTAGGCTTAACTTCGAGTATTGGAAGCATGGATAATATCACGACAAATAGTGTTAAGTACGACCCAAATGCAATGAACGGTTCAACACTTTTCAAGGCTTTGGCATTAGCTTGTTTGAGTGCTTTTTGGGGTTATGAAGGTTGGGCGAGTGTGGGATTTATTGGCGGAGAAATGAAAAATCCACAACGGAACTTACCTTTAGCTTTGCTTTTTGGAACATTGGGAGTCATGGCAATTTATTTAATGATGAATTTTGTCTATCTCTACATTCTACCAATTGATGAGTTTATAAATATTTATGAATCCAAAAATGGCATTGCCGCTGTAGCTGTTGTCAACCATTTTTTGGGTTCGTCGGGCGGGCTTTTAATTTCTTGTCTTATTTTGGTTGCTACTTTTAATTGTACCAGTACCACCATCCTTTTAGCATCGAGATTATTTTATGCAATGGCCAATGATAAAATGTTTTTCAAAAGTGTAGATTACATTCATCCAAAATATAATACGCCTTCCAGAGCCTTATTTATTCAAGCAATTTGGACATCGCTTTTGGTGCTTTCGGGTACATTTGATCAACTCACGGATATGTTGATTTTTGCGGCTTTTATTTTCTACGGAGCAACCGCTTTTGGTGTTTTTGTTTTACGTAAAAAAATGCCCAATGCTCACCGTCCCTACAAAGTCATTGGTTATCCAGTTGTGCCAGCTATCTTTATATTGTTTTGTATTGCCTTAATTATCAATACTTTAATCGAAAAGCCACAAGAAGCATTAATAGGATTAGGTTTGATGGCAACGGGATTACCTTTCTATTTTTATTGGAAAAGTAAAGAGAAAATTCAGTAGACAATAGGCAATAGGCAGTGAAAATAACTTTTAAATTAGATAAGTTCCATTTCATTGCCTACTTCCTACTTTATAAACTCCAACGCATTCTTCAAATCATCAATCAAAAAATCAGCCTCTTCCAAGCCGATGTACAACCTAACCATCCGATGTTCTTGGTTATTTTTGTCATAATTTTCGGGTTTCATTCCTGCAGCTTTGGGCATAATCAAAGATTCATGTCCTCCCCAACTTACCGCTAACAAAAAGTTTTTTAACGATAATGCAAAAAGTTCAATAGATTGATAATCAATGGGTTGAAGAACAATCGTCAACAATCCACAAGCGCCAGTCATTTGTTTTTTAGCTAATTCAAACTGCGGAAATGATTCATCAAAGGGAAAAATCACCCGCTCAATTTTAGGATGATTTTTCAAGAAATCTACTACCAGCAAGGTCGTTTCGGAAATGCGTTGTAATCTAATTTCTAAAGTCCTTAAACCCCGAATTAAAAGCCACGCATTGAAAGGCGAAAGGCTTGTTCCTGAATTAGATAATTCAGAATCAAAAATCTTTTTTATCCGTTCTTTTGAACCTGTAATCACGCCCGCAACGGTATCTGAATGACCCGCAATGTATTTTGTGGCAGAATGTAAACATAAATCAATGCCAAAGTCGTGCGGCTTTTGATAGAGTGGCGAACAGTAAGAATTATCAATAATGGTCGTGATATTTTTGGGCTTAGCAAAATCAGCAACTGCCTGTAAATCTTGCAGTTGAAAGTCCCAAGAATTGGGCGATTCTAAATAAATCAGCGTGGTATTTGACCGACAAGCATCCACAAAATTTTGAATTTCCCGTCCATCCACGTAGGTATGTGTGATGTTAAATCTTGGCAAAACCACTTCAAACATGCGGGCTGCCCATGAATACGGTTTTGCCACAGAAATAATATGGTCGCCGGCTTTTACATTGGCCAAAATACTACAAAAAATGGCCGAACTTCCTGAATTTGTCACCAACGCATCTTCTGAACCCTGCAAGGCCGCTAGCTTTTTTCGTAAAATATCAACCGTCGGATTTCTGGATTTTGTGTAAATATATTCGCCCGAAAACTCATCCTCAAAGGTTTCTCGGAGAGATTTAAAATCTTTGAAAGCAAAGTTTGAAGTTTGAATGATTGGCGGAGCAACGGCATTAAAATACTGCTCACGGTCTTCGGCTAATTGATTGATGATGAATGAGATATTGTCCACAGAAATACATTGTGTTAAATGAAAACACAATTAAAGGGAATTTCTCTGAATAAACAAAAATGGATTTCGGATATGTTCTTTTTTCCCGTTGAGAATAAGGTCGGCAGCTGTTTTTCCTAGTTGAAAATGGTCGGTGGTAACAACGGTAATTCCGCCCGAAAGCACTTCTTTTACGGGCGTTTCATTGTACGATAAAATACCAATATCAAGCCCAATTTTCAAATTTCGAGCATGACAATACTTCAATATTTCCGTTAAAAAGCGTTCGGATAAAACCACATAAGCCTCATTTTTACGGATTATTTCAGCGTGTATTTCTGTGTAAATATTATACCTTAAATCATTTTCAATGGCAAAGCGGGCTACACCTTCCATAATCGATAACGAATAGAAATATTTTTCCTGAATGACAAAATTCAAGGTTTTATACTTGCGAATTAAATTGGCAGCTTTTGAAAGTACTTCATAAATATCCTCCTCAAAATCTTGATAAACACACGCATAATTTCCCCGAATAAACTCATTTCGTTTATCCAAAATCAACAATTTTTCTTTGGGAATGCTATTCACCGTTTTCAGAATATCTTCATTGATGTGCGTTGCGTGTAGGACGATAGCCACGAAATCATAATGGTTTATTTTATCTCGAATGACTTCAGCAAAATGCAAAGAATTTTGATTTGCAATAGAATGAATGTATAAATCTATTGAAGCTCTCTCGCCAAATTGTAACAAAAATCCATCTAAGATTTCATTCCGATAATCACTGAGTCGATTGAAAATGAGTAACACTTTCAAAGCAGTTTTTTCAGTATTTTTCATAGAAATGGCTAAAGGATTAATCACAGAATTACATTTTTAACCTAAGTAACCATTTGTAGAAATAATAAATATCCTGTCTTATACAGAGGCATGGAAGCAGGTTATAACAGGACAGATGTAGTATATTAAAGCAATTTTGCAAGATTTGTACTAAAGATTGATAGAAATATGCTAAATGTTTCAAATTTTTGGACGTAATTTTATATCATATAAAATGTACTATTTCAATATTAAATTTAACTAATTTAATGAATTTTTAAAAGTCAAATTTTTTAGATAAAATCAATAAAAATTCAGCAAAGCATATCATTCTTTTGAATTGGCCATAATCAAAATCATTTTTTATTGATGCTAATCTTCTTGAAGATTTCTTTATAAATTTCAAACATTCACCAACACGACCCTTTTATTATGATAACAACGTTTAGAAACTTTGCTCAGGCAAAGCAAGATTCCAAAACTCCAAAGTATCAACAATTAGTAAATACCTTATTAATAGATATTGAAAAAGGTAATTTACAAACTGGTGAAAGACTGCCTTCAATTAATGAAGCAAGCGAGGAATGTTATCTTTCACGTGACACCGTTGAGCGAGCATATTCAGAACTTCACCGCTTAGGTGTTATCACTTCAATATTCAGAAAAGGATATTTTATTTCTGGAAAATCGGCTAAAACTAAAACCAAAATTTTGTTTTTAGTCGGAAAAATAACGGAGAATAATAAAGCTATTTTCAATGCCTTTGTCAATTTTGCGGGTAAAGAAGTGGCTGTTGATATTTTTACATACAATTACAAAAGCGAAAACTTCAGAGACATCATTAATAATCATCTCGGCAATTATCATTATTATGTGATAATGCCACATTTAATTGAAGAAACAGAAGAAAACATAAAATGTTTGAGGAAGATTACGGGCGAAAGATTGATTTTTCTTGAACAATCAATGCCTTCTTTACAGA
>JBBAKZ010000120.1:7743-8206 GCA_040403275.1 Arcicella sp.
ATTAATTCCTCAATTTTGTGTAATTCAGGCAATGAACTTTTTAATGTTTTGCAACAAAATGCCAAGCATTTCAAAAAATATAAAACCCTAAACTTAGTATTGACTGAAGAGGAATATTTTGATTCGGAATTAATGACCGGTTTCAGAAATTTCTGTGAAATAAATCACTATGATTTTCAAGTATTGGATGGTTTTCAAGGCGAAGAAGTGGAAGCAGGTCATGTTTATCTTACCATGGATGATGCTGATTTAGTGGCGGCCATCAAATCTGTACAAAATCAGGCGTTTGAATTAGGCAAACAAGTAGGCATCATTTCGTTGAATGACTCTTGCTATAAGGAAATTTTGGCCGGAGGAATCAGTATTATTTCTTCAAAACCAAAAGAAATAGGCAAATTAGCCGCAGAAATGATTCACGGTGGCAAACGCCAAAGTGTGAATGTTTCGATGGAAATGATCTTGA
>JBBAKZ010000121.1:0-8150 GCA_040403275.1 Arcicella sp.
TCCATTTTCTGCATTTTTTATGCAAAAAAGTGTAACGATTTTGGGTACCATGCCACACGCCCATGGCTCAAATTTATACGCAGATAATTCAAGATTTGAAATATGCTGAAGCGAATTGCTTGACTGAGAACAAAATTGCAGCGGTCAACAAAGGAAGAGTTTCGTCGGGTGCTGCATCGTCGTTATTGGCAAAAGTATATTTGACTCGAGCTTCCTCATCGGCTGCTGTGGCTTCCGATTACAGCGATGCACTTTCGGCTTGCAATCGAGTAATCAATTCAAATTTGTACAAATTGCTACCAAATTATGCTGATATTTTTGATTGTGCAAAAAAGAATGGCGCTGAGCACATCTTTTCAGTGCAATTTGAATTGCCCCCAAGTACTGGAAATATCGTGATTAGGATGATGTATCCTTCACAATCGGGAGGTTCGGCTTCTTTTGGGGCATCTCCCGCTTTGTTAAATTCTTACGCAAAAGCGGATACAGTTCGGAAAAATTGGAATATTTCTACTAAATCGGGGACAACGACTGTACCGCCCTATTTCTTTAAATATCGTGACTCTCAATGGACATCACAATCCAATAATTCAAGGACGAATTGGATTATCTTGCGTTATGCGGATGTTTTATTGATGCAATCGGAAGCGATGAACCAACTTGACCCGAATGATACCAAGAAATTTGACGGCATCAACAAAGTGAGAGTAAGAGCAGGTTTACCCGTTCTAAATCTTACAACTACTATTTCTAAAGATAATTTTGTGGATGCTTTGGTCAACGAAAGAGCGTGGGAATTATGCATGGAAGGTCATCGCCGTTGGGATTTGATTCGTTTGGGAAAACTAAAACAAGTGATGCAGGCAAATAGAAACATTGCCGTACAAGATAATCAGTTTTTGATGCCGATTCCACAAACGGAACTCGATTTGAATACCAACTTGAAGCAAAACGCTGGTTTTTAATTCACGATAAGCCGAAGGTTGAAAATTCAACTTTCGGCTCTTTGTAACAAATTTTATTATTGCAAATGCTACTAAAACAACTTGACACTTAAACTACCACTAAAATTGGTTACATTTTCTCTCCAAGTTTCATTTTTTATCGGTTTTTTCTAGCTGAGAATTGCTTACTCCCAAAAACGAAAGCTGCGATGTTCTGAAAATATCTTTCGTTTTGAAAGTTGACATCTTTGCATTTTTATTTTTTTGACAATTTTCTTGACCCTTATTTTATCAAAAATTAATTTCAAATACGATGAAACGGCAGGATAGTCGTACTTTTGTGCGTTTTTCTAACCAAATTTCGTCAGGAGTTACTGATGTTGGTTTCGTGTTCATAATCGATAAACATTTAAAATTCTTGAATGGAATTTCTAAAAAATTTCATTCAACCCAAAAGCAAATCCGCCCGAGCCATTGGCTCCAAAACCATAGTCAATGGTTAGATTGGTGTTGGAAAGTTTATTGACTTTTATTCTCAAACCTAAGCCGTAGCTTGGGTTTATTTTCTCAAATTTATTGGAAGAATATTCGGAAAGTGTGGAAGCATTCGTAAAAATTACGCCACCCAAGAACCCATTTTTCAAGAGGTTAAATCTATATTCGGCTTCTAAATATAGCCAATTTAAACCCCTAAACCTGCCTTCAACGTATCCCCTAGCTGTATTATTGAAAGTGTCCCAACCCGTACTTGGTAAATCAAAATACGGTGGTTTCCCTCCCAAAGTAAGCACATTATAACTCCAAAACGCCAAACGATTACCAGATTTTGCCGACAGAGGAATGTAATGACGTAAATCAATCGTTGCCCCTTGCCAGTTATTATCACTGCCTAAAGCCCTCAAATTTTCTTTGAATTGAAGATTAATCAGTGACCCTTCCGCTGGATTATTGCTATTCAAACGATTATCAAATTGAAAATTTAGGGTAATTCCAGACGACAAGGAGGAACTGTTAAAACCGTATTTATCAAGGTCAGTATTAAGTTTAACAGGATTATTAATTTCTGAAATGTTCCAATGATAATCTAAACTATAGCCAAGACCCACTTGCATATTATTAGAAATCTTTTTCAATACCACCTCAAAAATTCTCAATTGAGAGTAATCAACTGCGTTGGCATCACTATCTGCCGTTTTGCTGCCTAAGCCAAAAGTATTCGTTGGAAATTTATAAAAACGCCAATCACCCAATAAATTTAATTTTTCATGATTGAGCCAAAGATTTGAGCGAATAATATTGATGGATTGCTTGTTTTGCGTATAGACGTTGTCGGTCAAAATTGTAGATATTTTTGCATCAGCTCCATAGTGCGTATAAAATGAAATATTATTTGCTATTGCAATCAATCCCCCCGTAACCAAAGCATAGCCTGGGTAAACAATTGGAGTATAAAACGGACCTAATGTTTTTCGGTTTACGGTCTCTTTTTTAGTACTAGTTTTTCCTTTAAAAATGACTTTTAAATAATCGCCAACGTCCTTTTGTTCCTTTAAATTTCCGGTAATTTTAAGGGTATCAGGGGATAAAATCTGCCCAATGAGACGATTTTGATTGATATTAAAACAATACACCAGCATTAAAAAAATGACTTTACGTTTCAAATTCGTTGGGTTTTATTAGTCAATTTAGCTATTTATTAAGGTTGTATAAACTTCAATGAGTTGTTTACGGATTTCATTTTTATCAAATTGAGAAATCAGTTTTATTGAGGTTTCTAAGCCCATTTTATATGTGATTTCATTTTCCATCATTAAATTAATCCACTTTATAAACCCTTCATTATCATCAGCTTTCAAATAACTATTTTTATACAGAAGTTTGTATTCTTCCAAATTTCTATAAATCACGGGCATTTCGGAGGCAGCCGCTTCGATGGGTGCCAAGGGGCAATTTTCTTGATAAGACGGAAAGATAAACATATCGGCGGCAGCGTACAAACAGGGCATGATTTCCAGAGGAAAAATTCCTGCAAATTTAGTATTAGCTGCGGCGTTTTCAATTTCTTCATTAATGTTAAAATACCCATCCGTATAAATCCCAAAAGGTCTTCCTCCAATCCATCTAAATTGGGCATTAGGTACTTCCTTGGCTATTTTTACAAAATCGGCACATCCTTTTCTGGTTTCTAATTGACCAACCCCCATCACACAAAACTCGCCCTCTTTGAGTCCTAATATTGCTCTACCTTTTGCTCTTAATTCGGGAGTTCTTTTCCATGTTTCGAGTAAAATTGGATTGTAAATACTGACCACTTTGGTCTTTGCATTCAAATCATGGATTGCTTTTTCAACCATTGGACTAATGGCGATGCAGACATCCGCATAATTATAAACCCGCTTCATATACCAGCGAAAAAAGGGCATCAAAAACTTCCAACCTGGAAAAGTTCCTTTGGCGGAATCGGGGATAACGTGGGAGGTATGAATTCTTCTTCCTTTGTATCGTAAGCCTCTTAAAAAGTAATAAGGTCCGTAGGTATGACAGTGCATTACATCGCCTCTACCGTTTGAATTAACCACAACCTCAATGTCGTTTGATTCTTGCAAAAGCTCCAAACATGTTGAAAATGAGGTGCTTACGCCTTCGCCGTGAATATTATACAATTCTGTTTCGGAACAAAGATTAACTTTCATAGTAAGAAATATTTTAGGATTGAATGTTAATTAAGTTGATAAAAAAATATCCAATGTAAATCTACAATCGGTGATAATTTTACCATATTTTTCTATAATATCTTATCGTTAAATAAATCATAAATGCTAAAACTAATGAGATAATAACAAACTTAAAATTTGTAAGATATTCAACAACTACTGACCAATTATTGCCTAATGCTTTACCAATTAGTACGAATACGGTACTCCAAGTGAAGGCTGAAATCAGGGCAATTGTCAAGAATTTCTTAGGTTCAATATGTAAGATTCCCGCAATAATTGAAGTGTAACCTCGAATAAAAGGCGTGATTCTCCCACCGTAAATTGCCCATGTACCATTTTTGGAAATACGTTCAGAAGCCAGATTGATTGCTTTTTCGGAAATGGGTAACCATTTTGGTTTATGCGCTAGAATAGATTTTCCAAAAAAGTAAAAAGTAAAATACAGAATATTTGTTCCCAATAAATCAGCAACGATAGCCGTGAAAATAATTGAGGTAAAATAGAACGAACCTTGCGTACATAAATACCCCGAATACACCAAAACGAGCTCGTTCGGAATTGGATTTGGAAGTCCAATCTCCTGACTAAAAATGAGTAAGAAAAGGGCTAAATAACCGTAGTGGGCTATAAAATTGATTAATTCAGGATTCATAAATTTATTTTTTTCGAAAAATTTCATTCAGATTAAACGAAAATTCGCTTGGAATTCCCAAATCAAAGCTGTAATCTAAACACAAATTGGTATTAGAGGATTTGGCTACTTATATTCTTAAACTAAGTCGAGGGTTTCATAACAATGGGCTGGAATCATCATTTGAGCCTAAAATAAAATAAGGTCTGTAATTTATTGATTTTCAGTACTTTGCAAATTTCGTTCTTGCCCCATTTCTTCTAAATATCGGTAAACAGTTGCTCTACCTACCCCAATAATTCCTGCAATTTCAACTGCGGATTTCTTCTGCTTGTATAACATTACTGCCGTTTCTGCCTTTTTCTTCGCTTCTGGACTTAATCCTTTCCTTTTGCCACCCATTCTGCCCCTTGCCTTGGCTGCCGAAAGCCCCGCTTTGGTGCGTTCACGGATAATATCTCGCTCAAATTCGGCTAATGAACCAAAAATGTTCAATAATAAACGTCCCTGAGCGGTTGATGTATCAATAGCATCTTTAATTGAGGTGAAGTTTACGTTTTTTACCCTAAAAATTTCTACCAGATTTATCAGCTCTTTTAATGACCGTGCTAATCGGTCCAACTTCCAAACCATCACCGAATCTCCCTCTCGAAGATTCTCAATCATTTTCATTAATTGAGGGCGTTCTTTTCCAGAAGAAACTTTTTCTTGGTAAATCTTCTGACATCCCAATCTTGTCAGTCCATCGGTTTGTAAATCTAAATTTTGGTCTTGGGTCGAAACTCTTGCGTAGCCTATAATCATTTCGGTTCGTCGTTACGATTGTCTCATTAACTCATCAATATTTCACTTGCTTAAATTTGTTTCGCAAGATAGCAATTTGAGACGGAACATTGCCGTATTTTTGTATTTTTATCATCACTTGTCTCACGATCATGGAATGTACGTCTTGTGAGACTCATTTTCAAAACCGTTTTAACTTCACGAGTCGTATCAAACTCTTGCAACCGCAAGAAATTCTTTTATTCAATCAAGCCCCCATACTCAACATAGAAAAATCAGCATACTTTTCTTTGTTGAGAAAGCCCAAAAGTGGATTTGGCTTTAAGAAAAACTAAGAAGATCGTTGGAAACCGTATATTTTCGGCAAATTGTTATGAAAACCTCATATTGAGAAAATAAGGGTTTGGAAATACGAAATGTGGCCTAAAAAGTTTACCCAGTAAGTTGCTAATAGTCAGCGACTTACTGGGTAAACTTTTGATTTTAGCCCAATAAGGGACTTGCAACCTATTTCCTCAGTCCTTTCCAAACCAAAAAAGCAATTAATTCCTTTGGGTGGTCTGTTTGGAGACCCGTTAAACCCGTGGCAGTTGCCATTTCCCATTGTTCTGGTCCTTCAGTTCTGCTTTGAATATCAGCCCAAATAGGCACATTTTTGGTAAGAGCAGCCTTTACCGTTTCGGCAGTATATTCAGCATAATTTCCATCCAAAATGTCGACCTTCATACTGGTTAAAAGGTCATTCATTTCTGATGCGGTTTTTATGGCTTTTGGTAGGCTAATTATCAATGGCATATTAGGTGAAATTCTTCGCCAATCATCAAATTGATCTTTAGAATTGATGTAAATAATTACGTTTTCTTGCATTCCTGCCTCTACAATTTCTTTGTAGGATTGCTCGACGGAAGCGTCTTTGAAATCTAAGTAAATATTTATTTTATTCTTACACAAAGCCAATACGTCTTTAAATGTGGGGATGGTGTGCTGACCCCATTCCAAATGATTTAAATCCCTTATTTTCAATAGGTTAAGGCTATCTAAACTAAGGTCTTTGATACGCTTTTTTACCCCTGTCATTCGCTCCAAAGTAGCGTCGTGCATGATAATAAGTTGATTGTCTTTACTGGTTCGGAGGTCAATTTCTACAAAATCTACACCCAAATCTATTGCTTTTTGGTAAGCCGACAAGGTATTTTCAGGCGTTTCTTGATGTGCACCTCTGTGAGCGATTACGATGAACGAGTTTTTACATTTTGGTAAGGCTACATTTTGTGCATTTACAAAATTCTGTCCCAATAACGAAGCCAAAACAACGAAATGTAAATCCTTAATTTTTAACATTTTATGAATAATTTGATAACTAACCTGTTTGAACTTTTAATCTTCATCAACCCCTCCCGCCAATTTTGCAGGGTATTTCTCTTTCCCTTTTACAGAAAACCACAGGATTTTATTCAAAATATCGTCATGTCCTTTGTCAATTTCTTGGAAGGTATATTTAATTGATTGGTCGTGAAACTTGAGTGCCGCTCCTGACAGTTTCGTTCTGATAGGATTCATCTCATCAAGCGGTATTCGGTTTTGACGGGGCTTATATTTAAAAGAAAAATCAGGGGTTTTGCTAAAACAATCAAACATTGGCAAAGCAGTGGCGTCAATAACGTTCATTGCCGGTAAACCCAAAATCTGTTCCATCGTGCGAAGCATCGAAGTTTGGTTATATTGCGTGCTCACGGTTTTTTGTAGTCGATTATACGGACTGATGATAAAGCCGGTGGTTCGGTAGGAAGAAATATGATCCCATCCCGCTTGTGAATCGTCTTCTGTAACAAAAATTACTGTGTTTTCCGCAAATTTACTGTTGTTTATTGCTTCCACTATTCTGCCTACTGCCAAGTCGTTATCGGCCACCATGGCTCTAGGCGTTGGAAATAAGGGATTTGTTCCTGCGGTATGGTCGTTTGGTAAGGCCATCACCATCAAGTTGGGCAATTCACCTCCATTTGCTTCGGTTTCTTTTAGTTCCCTTATAAAATCATCCGCACGCATTTGGTCTGATACGGTTTCGTCAGCACCTCCTGGAAAAGTTTGTGATAAAAACGGTCCAATTCTAGAAATGGTAGTGGTGCTATGGTATTTAAAATCCGCCAAATCGTTGTTTTTACGTTTATCGAAAAGTGTTTTCCAATCGTATTTTTTTTCTCCATCCATATGAAAATCACATGCTTCGCCATAAATTCGTACTGTTTTGCCATGATCTAAGGCATTATTCCAAATTAAACCGTTTTTGTTATACACCATCGCATCGTATAACACGTGCGGGTAGCTGCGAAACCAAGCTCGCACCGACTTTTCGGTATAATCCGTAACCATACCCGCCGAAGCCCAGTGATGACCTTCGGCTGAACCCTTACCAGACACATGATAATTGTCTAATAACAAATAATCTTTTGCAATTTGGTGTTGGTTTGGCGTAGTAGAATCGCCAAAAATACACAAGGATTTCATTCCACGACCTTGGGGTAAATCCCCCAAAACTTGGTCATAAGTGCGATTTTCTTTGATAATATACAACACATGTTTAAACACCGAAGGCTCACCAATACGCTCAGGAACAGGCACGGGAGCCATGTTTGGTCTTGGTGAACGGGCGGTTAATTCCATACGATAGGACAAATTTAGCTTTCGAACTTTTTCTGTAAATACATTCAATTCACTTTGATTGGGAATCTCAATAAACGAAATTGAGGCCATTTGTTTATGGGCATTAAAAGCCTTAATTTTTTTCGTTGGATTTTTGCCTTCATCATCGAAATCTGTATCATTCAAAGCCCTCGCCCCGGTTGATTCCAAATTACAAACAATCATGCTATTTTCATGCAGCACGATGGAAGAAGGATACGCTTCAGTAGGAATGTAGCCCATAATTTTATACTCGTTCTTATCCGTTTTGTGCTTTAAATCAACCATGCAAATAGCATTATCCAATCCATTGGCCACATACAAAACCGAGCCATCGTTGTCGATAGCCAAGCCGTTTGGAGACGAGCCAACGTATTCTTTTCTATCCCTAAA
>JBBAKZ010000122.1:0-8133 GCA_040403275.1 Arcicella sp.
AAAATAAAAGGAGCGGACGGTAAATCGGAGATTTTAGCCTTGAACCTCAAAACTTTTGAGTACGAACCTTCACAAAAAGTAAAATTTGATGTTTTTGAAAAAACGAAATCATTGGCTTTGAAAGACCGTTTTGCAGTATTATTAGCCGATAAAACCAAAGCAGGAGAATTTTACAGAAAGACAATATTGGATGGTTTTAGATACGTAACTTTCAGGATTCCAGAAATTTCGGACGAATTATACCGAATTGATGCCGCCATTTGTGCAGGTTTCGGTTGGGAATTGGGCTTGTTTGCCACTTGGGATGCCATTGGCGTAGAAAAAGGCATTGAATTAATGGCTAATGAAGGAATGAAACCCGCTGAATGGGTAAATGAAATGTTGGCTTCGGGAGCAAAAACGTTCTACAAAAGCGAAGACGGCAAACGTTTGTATTACGATATTCCAAGCAAAAGCTACAAAGTAATTCCAGGCACAGAATCATTCATTATTCTTGAAAATCTTTCAGATAATGTCGTTTGGAAAAATGGCGAAAGTACCGTTTACGATTTAGGAGAAGGTATTTTGGGCTTAGAATTCCGGTCAAAAATGAATACTTTCGGAGCCGGTGTTATCGAAGGCGTTCACAAAGGAATATCCTTAGCCGAAAAAGATTTTAGAGGTTTGGTAATCGGAAACGATAGTGTCGAAGCATTTTCAGCGGGAGCAAATTTGGCGATGTTATTCATGTACGCCATCGAACAAGAATTCGATGAAATAAACATGATGATTGCTCAGTTCCAAAACACGATGATGCGAGTTCGTTATTCATCCATTCCTGTGGTGGTTGCTCCGCATACGTTGGCGTTGGGTGGCGGTTGCGAAATTTCTTTGCACGCTGACCGAGTAGTAGCAACGGCAGAAACTTACATGGGACTTGTGGAAGTGGGCGTTGGCTTAATTCCTGCGGGTGGCGGTACAAAAGAAATGGCACTTCGTTGCTCAGATTTATACGCATCGGGCGACCCAGAATTGAATACTTTGCAAGCCGCATTTATGAATATTGCTACGGCAAAAGTGAGTACATCCGCCCAAGAAGCCGTGGAAATGAATTACTTACGTCGTGGAGATGAAATTGTGGTAAGCCGGGCAAGATTAATTGCTGATGCTAAACAAGCCGCTATTGAACTGGCGGATGCAGGTTATACGCAACCCAAACAACGTAACGACATTCGTGTACAGGGAAAAGCAGGAATTGCCTTATTCAAAGCAGGTGTTCAAGGTATGAAAATGGGAAGATATATCTCAGAACACGATGCAAAAATTGCCGATAAATTAGCCTACGTTATCTCAGGCGGTGATTTAAGTTACGCCCAAAACGTGACGGAACAATATTTATTGGACTTGGAAAGAGAAGCGTTCCTTTCACTTTGCGGAGAGAAAAAGACGTTGGAACGTTTGCAGGGTTTGTTGAACGGCGGGAAACCACCGAGGAATTAATATTTTGGCTTTCGGCTATTCGCTGTAAGCAGTTGGCTTTTCATTCTAAAAAACAAAATACTAATAAGTGAACTTATTATGAGTTCCATCAGCTGAAAGCAACTTTAATTATTCAAAATATTGTGAACTGTATAGGCCTAAGACTGATTGCCGAAAGCCGAATGCAATTTTAAAAGAAACTAACATGAATGCATACATAGTAGCGGGCTACCGTACCGCAGTTGGAAAAGCTCCAAGAGGTGTTTTTCGTTTTACAAGACCAGATGATTTGGCAGCCGAAGTTATCAAACATTTGGTGGCACAAGTTCCAGCCTTAGACCCCACTCGGGTGGATGATCTCATCGTAGGAAATGCCGTTCCAGAAGCCGAGCAGGGAATGCAAATTGCGAGATACATCGCTCTTTTGTCGTTGCCTAAAAATGTTCCGGGCTTTACCATTAATCGTTATTGCGGTTCTGGTTTGGAGGCAATTGCTTTGGCATCGGCAAAAATTCACGCCGGAATTGCCGATTGTATCATTGCGGGTGGGGCAGAATCAATGTCATTAGTCCCAACAACGGGTTATAAAATGGCTTTGAATTTTGATATCGCTCAGAAAAATCCTGATTATTATATCGGAATGGGTTTGACGGCGGAACAAGTTTCGGAACAATTCAAAATTACTCGTGAAGAGCAAGATGAATTTGCCGTAGCATCGCACACCAAGGCATTAGCCGCCCAAGCCGCTGGACTTTTCAAGGATGAAATTGTGCCAATAACCGTGAAAGAAACGTATTTTGATGCCAATACAGGAAAGAAAAAGACCCGTGAATCAATCGTTGATACCGACGAAGGACCAAGAGCTGGAACCACCATGCAAGCCTTAACGAATTTAAAACCCGTATTTGCAGCAGGTGGAAGCGTAACGGCAGGAAATTCATCACAAACTTCCGATGGGGCATCTTTCGTCATGGTGATGTCAGAAGCGATGGTAAAAGAATTAAATCTTGAACCAATCGCCCGTATGATTACCTATACAACCGCAGGCGTAGAGCCACGCATAATGGGAATTGGACCCGTTGCCGCTATTCCATTGGCATTGAAAAGAGCAGGGTTAAAAATTGATGATATTGACCAAATAGAATTGAACGAAGCCTTTGCGGCACAGTCATTGGCAGTGATTAAAGAATTGGATTTAGACCGTTCAAAAATTAACATGAACGGAGGAGCCATTGCCCTTGGACACCCACTGGGTTGTTCGGGAGCAAAATTATCCGTTCAATTATTCAACGAAATGCGAAGAAGAAATCAGAAATACGGAATGGTTTCTGCCTGTGTGGGTGGAGGACAAGGTGTTGCGGGGATTTATGAGTTTTTGAAGTAGAGTTTTCTAAAAATAGTAACGTCGTTAAGCAATTCCATTATGGAATCAAACCCATGGTGAAGTTGCTTGACGACGTTTTTTGTATTGCCTGTCAGTATTTTATGTTATGCTAAAAGAGGCTCTTTCAAATTATTCAAAATCTGAGTTGCTTTTTCAATTTTTTTCTGAATAATTGGGTTTAACGTGTTACTTTTCAATTTAGGATTGATAGTAATTTGTGGGGCTGATATTTTTGCTGTTTTCATGACTTAGTAATTTTAAGGTTAATCAAAAAAGCATCATAACTTACGTCTATTTTTTGTAAAGGATAAAAGTCGAATTATCTCCAAATTTGGATAAAACCATTGAGTCTGTATTTTTCTGAATAACGGAATAAGATTTATCATTAAAAGTCAAAACGGAATTCGAATCATTGAATCCCCATTTCCCTGAATCATTCCTATAAAACATACTATTGAACCCATAGAAAGTGTAACTGTTATCTGCACTTAATTTTAAGTCAATAGTGTCATAGTAGGAGCCATAAAAAAATGTATTCGCTTTTTTAATATACCAAGAACCAATAAAGTAATCACTACTTTTAACAGGGTTATCAGATTTACAACCAATATTACTTATCAGAGCAAATATTAGAAATATAATTACTTTCTGTTTCATAATTTTCTGTTGGAGTTTATTAAGCGATATGGTTTACTGAAATTAATATTCCAAATGGATTAAATATAAGTATAAAATTTCCATTAAAATCATCAGGACTTGTGTAGGTATTTTCTTTAATCCATTCATAAACTTTAATTTCGTTGATTGAATCGCATTTTTTGCAGCAATTTTCTTGTTCTAATCTAATTAAATCATTGTTGGTTGTTACTACATCTTTACATTTTGATGCATAACTCATGCTAAAATTTGTCAATAATATTGCTTTGTTATTCATTTTAATCATTTTCGTTGTTATTTAAAATTATTTTCTTCAAATTAACAACAAAAATTTCAATTTGTCAACTAATCCGATGACAAAATTCTTTTAATCAATTTCCAACTTGCCACTTGCTAAAATCAAGCAATGGACAAAAGGGAATTCTTAAATAAATTAGGAGAAAATGTGGTGAAACTGCGTTCTGAAAAGAATTGGAGTCAATCAGACCTTGCCCGTGCTTGTTTCAAAGACCGTCAAAGCGTTGAACGATTAGAAAATGGTAAAATAAATCCTTCAATATTCTACCTGAAAGAAATTGCCGATGCTTTGGAAATACCTTTAAGTCAGTTACTTACTTTTGAATAATCACAAAATAGCAATCCTAAGTTTAGTATGTCTTTGAATGATAGAAAAGTCAGATTTGTTAAAAGTATAAAGTCCTGTACAGCCATTATTCTCTGCAATGGCAGTGTGTAAGCAATCATTAATATTCTGGAATCCTACTTTTTTGGCTAATTGCACACCTCTAATCAAATCTGTGGAAGTGTAGCTAACAGGTTTTGAGATTAGAAAATCTTGAATCATTGTTTCAATGTCCGATTCCAAAGAACCAAGTCGCTGAGAAACGTAACCAAATTCTTGTAGCGTTAAAAGGGAAGTAAAGAAGGTTTCTTCTTCTATTGTCTGTTCATACACAGCAATAGCCTTGTTGTGACTAATTTTATTTTGGAGAAAATGGTAATTAATTAGTACGTCCGTATCAAAATATATCATAGAAAATTATAAGTTCACCTCATTTGCCAAAGACGATAAATCCAAGTCAGAAGGAACAATGATTTTCTCATTTTTTTCCCTCATTAACTCAGTCCTTTTAAACATCATAGCATAATCAATTTTATCAATAGGTTCGCTTTCTTTCACAGTAATTTCAACCATTTTTGAAACATCAAATAATGATTTAATTGATTTCAGAATATTGGGCAGAGCCGTTAAAGGCACTTTAAACGTAGCTTCCATAAGAATAATCAGTTTTGTCTCTTCAAAAGTAGTATTTTATTTTGTTGTATTGAAGTAGAATAGGGAAATATTTTTCATAGATGTTTATGCGAAATGCAAATAATCACCCCTTCCGAAACCCATAAGGACAATGCAGACAACTATTCTTACAACAATAGCCCCGTTTTAAATGATAGGCTTCGGTAAAAACCATAAATCCATTTTCATTCAGATAAAAATCTTCGGAAGAAAATCCATTACGGGTTGGCTCTTTTTTATTTTTTGTTGTCTTTTCCATTAAATACCAAACCTCTCTTTTTTGAAAAATGTTTCTTTTTGCGTATTTTTGACTTTCTAAATGCTCGCAATGAACGAATTTCAAGGTAAATATCATCACAAAAACGCTCTTGCTCAACAGGCAGACGTTCGTGCTTTTACCACCAGTTCACTCTACGGTCATTTCTGCAAAATCCACCGTATCCTCACTGTATCCGTACAAATTCTGTTCGTTATTAGTCTTTTTGGTATTAGCTAAATTTAGTGTGAATTCTTGAATACTTGGTCAGACGATAGTCAGACCAAATTTAGATTATTTGTCTGACTATCGTCTGACAAAACAATTTGTCATTACATTTTACTAATTCGAGCATCCACGCTCACCAAAATCATGATTTCCACAACACAAAATTATACCATGCAATCCGCCTCCGACAGAGCCATAATGCTCGAAGACCGTTTCGGAGCTCACAATTATCACCCAATGCCCGTAGTCCTTCAAAAAGGCGAAGGCGTATTCGTTTGGGATGTTGATAATAAACGTTATTTCGATTTTCTTTCCGCTTATAGTGCGGTAAATCAAGGACATTGTCATCCAAAAATCGTTCAAGCTTTAGTTGCCCAATCTCAAAATCTGACATTAACCTCAAGAGCATTTTACAATGACCAATTGGGTATTTGTGAAAATTTTATGTGTGAATATTTTGGTTATGACAAAGTATTAATGATGAACTCAGGGGCAGAAGGAGGGGAGACAGCCTTGAAATTAACCCGTAAATGGGCCTATAAAGTAAAAGGTATTCCGCAAGACCAAGCCAAAACCGTTTATGCGGCTGGTAATTTCTGGGGCAGAACGATTGCTGCCATTTCATCCTCAACCGACCCTTCAAGTTATTCTGATTATGGCCCACTTTTGCAAGGTTACGAAATCATTCCGTACAACGATTTAGAGGCTTTGGCGGAGGTTTTAAAAGACCCAAATGTAGCTGGTTTTATGGTTGAACCTATTCAAGGCGAAGCGGGCGTGGTCGTTCCAGACGAAGGATATTTGAAAAAAGCATACGAAATGTGTAAAGCAAAAAATGTCCTTTTCATTGCTGATGAAGTGCAAACGGGCATTGGTCGTACAGGTAAACGTTTATGTTGTGACCATGAGGACTTTAAACCAGATATTTTGATTCTTGGAAAAGCACTTTCAGGAGGTGTTTATCCAGTTTCGGCCGTGCTTTGTAATGACGAAATTATGTTAACCATCAAACCAGGCGAACACGGCTCTACTTACGGTGGAAATCCTTTGGCTTGTGCCGTAACGGTGGCAGCATTGAGAGTAATTCAAGACGAAAATTTATCTGAGAATGCTGAAATCATGGGACAATTATTCAGGAAAAGAATGGCCGAAATTAAGGCGAAACGGCCCGATTTATTAACAATTGTGCGTGGAAAAGGTCTTTTGAACGCTATCGAAATCAATGATTCAGAAGAAGGCGAAACGGCTTGGAATATGTGTATAGCTTTCAAAGAAAACGGACTTTTGGCAAAACCAACGCACGGAAATAAAATTCGATTTGCTCCACCTTTGGTCATAACAGAAGCTCAAATGAATGAGGCCTGCGATGTGATTGAGAAGGTCATTTTGAATTGGTAGCCAATATTGGAAAGGGAAAAGAGGGATAGCAGACAGGAAAATAAGGGTTGTTCCTGTTGGATTTTTTTCCCATCTATCTCTCTCCTTTTAACCTTTTTATTTGGGTGTGATTTTTCTACGCAAACGACTCAAAGATTGGGGGGTAATTCCTAAAAAATTGGCTAGATATATTTGTGGCGTTCGTTGGATTAATTCGGGCTGATATTTTGCTAATCTTTCATAACGCTCTTGGGCAGTTTCTGAAATAAAAGAACGCAATCTGACTTCTTGACTAATGGTATAACCTTCAAAAATGAGTCTACCCAAGCGCTCCCATTTGGCTGATTGAGAAAAAAGAATGTCTAAATTTTCTTTAGTAATCACGCATAAATGACAATCTTCAATGGCTTGAAGGAAATCTCTACTCGGTATTCCAAAAGAATAAGATTCTGTTGCCGTAACAACCTGATTTTCGATGGTCAAATCAAATGTTTTTTCGATTTCATTTTTTACAAAATATGAACGAATCATTCCTTTATTTAAAAACAATACATCGGAATTAAGGTCTCCTTCTTTAACCCAAAAATCTCCTTTCTTTAGTATTTTTTCCGTAAAAAAATGTTCAGATTTTATCAATTCATCTTCAGTAAAAGGAACGAATTGCGTAATAAATTTTATTAAATTGTGGGTCATGTTATTTCTTGTCTTCAACGAGTGGTTGTAAATCTTACCTAAACGTATGCTAACGATATCAAAAAACATTTTTTGCACAAGTTTAAGTATTAAATGTCAATTAAACCCATAAAAGTAGAAAAATGGTAATGAAACCTTTTGGAATGAGAATAATTTAGACGAAATATTTCTCAAATATACGGTACTTAATTTTTTTTTCTAAATTTTACCATAAATAATAAAGTATTTGTCAATATTTATGACAGATATATGTTCAGAAAGTTACGTATAATTTATTATTTTTGCGGTTAAATACAAAATTATTAAAATAGATGAATCAGTACTTAATAACCGCATACGATGGAACGCATGAAAATGCGCTTGATAATCGCATGAATGTGAGGCCATATCATTTGGAAGGCGTTAAAAAAATGAAGGAAAAAGGAAATTTTATTATTGGAGGAGCGATATTAGATGAGGATGGAAAGATGATTGGGTCAACCATGATTTTGCAATTTGAAGATTCAAAAGAACTGCAATATTGGATTGATTCAGAACCTTATATTCAACAAAAAGTATGGGAAAAATTTGAGGTAAAACCATTTCGTGTAGCTAACGTGTAACCCGATTTTCAAGAATTGGGAATATTTCAACGCTTCTTTAACTAATTTGTAACCTGATTTTCCTAAATCTGGAATTATTCTAAATTTTCACTATTTTAGCCTGATTCCAATCTACCAATTTCTCGGCAGAAGCTAAATCAATAAATGGGAAATCGGTCATTAAATCCTGCAATTTATCCAAGCA
>JBBAKZ010000123.1:0-1175 GCA_040403275.1 Arcicella sp.
TCAAGTGCTTTGGCGGATGTAAACTTGGTGAGAGCATCGAGAACAAATCCAGCACCTGCTTTGAAAGAAATGTCTTTAGATATTTTATTCAAAGAACGTGGATTTGAGTTTTATTGGGAACACCAAAGACGTACGGATATGATTCGCTTTGGAAAATATGAAGGTACTTGGACGGAAAAAAATAGTACGGATAAATTCAAAAGACTTTTCCCCATTCCGCAGACAGCCATTGATGGTGCATCCAATTTACCTGGTTATTTGAAACAAAATCAAAGTTATTAAACTTTAAAATAAGCCAAATCTAAAGACTTTAGATTTGGCTTATTTCTTTAAAATTCTTATTATAAATTAGCCATGAAAATACTACTTTTTTCGACCCTTTTATCCCTCCTTCTCACTTTTGCCCCTGAGCAAATTGGAACTGATTTGCCCATCAATCATTATCAATGTATTGGCTCTCATAATAGCTATAAAGAATATATCGACCCAAAATTGTTGAAAATTATAGATAAAACAGATACAAGTCGCAGAACTTCTATGGGCTTGGAATATCATCACATAGGTTTGTCAGAGCAATTAAATTTAGGTTTACGAGCTTTGGAAATTGATGTATACGCCGATGAAAAAGGGGGCAAATATGCTCATCCAAGAGGCTTAGACATGGCTGGAAAACAAGCCAATCGGCCTTATGATTCAGAAGGCGTGATGAATGAACCAGGATTCAAAGTGTTCCACGTACAAGAAATTGATTTCAGAAGTAATTGTCTGACTTTCAAAAAGTGCTTGCAGGAACTAAAATTATGGTCAGATAATCATCCAACGCACGAGCCAATTTATATCACGATGAACGCCAAAGATGATACCATAAAGTTACCCGGATTTACAAAACCAGAAAAATTTACGCCAGAAGTTTATGCCCAATTAGACGGGGTAATTTTATCCATTTTGGGTAAACAAAAACTCATTATTCCGGATAATATTAGAGGAAATTCAGCCACCCTCGAAGAAGCAGTTTTGAAAAAAGGTTGGCCCACAATGAGTAAATCAAAAGGTAAATTCTTATTTGTTTTGGATGAAGGCAAAAGCAAAACCGATGATTATATTAAAAACCATTCTTCGCTCAAAGGGCGAATCCTATTTACAAATTCAGCCGTTGGAAGCCCTGAAGCCGCTTT
>JBBAKZ010000123.1:1185-8064 GCA_040403275.1 Arcicella sp.
ATGAATGATGCCATAAAAGACCTCGAGAAAATCAAAGAGAATGTAAAAAAAGGGTACATTGTCCGCACTCGTGCCGATGCTGATACTCGGCAGGCTCGTACAAATGATTACACAAGTTTCGAGGCCGCAAAAGCATCGGGCGCTCAGATTATTTCCACAGATTATTACATAAAAAGTACCTTATTTCCTTCAAATTATTCAGTGAGCTTTGAGAAAAAAAACTATGTTAGAAAAAACCCTTTGTTTTAGCATACGTTTTATTTTTTTATCAAACTTTTAAAATCAATAATTGATGAAATTTTATTTGATATTGATTTTTACCATACTTCCTTTATTATTATTCGCCCAAAAATTTACTTGATCAAATTAATAAAGCACAAAACACTCCCATCAAACCTGTTGAAATGATGGTAGGATGTCATTATTTCAATAGGTTTGATGGGAGTGTTTTGGTAGCAGAAAATGGTAAAATTATTTACGAAGCCGCTTTTGGCATGGCCAATCGTGAGTGAAATATTACCAATAGGGGGTTAAACTTTCGAGAAATTAAGGAGACTTAATTAATATGGTATTGAATTTTAGAGAACCATCTTTTTCATAAAACGCAGAAATCTTAGTATTTCTGCTAAAATAAAACCTACCATTAACTCGGAAATTCCCCTTGGAAATACCCCGCAAATTTCCAAAGTTCATGAATATCTTCACCCATCACCGCATAAGGCGCAAACCTTTCATTGGTTGATTTAAGAACCAATAAATTCTTTTCATTCAAATAATTGAACACTTTTTTAAGGACAATTCCTTCGTCTCTGGTTACGATGATGCACACCGTTCCATTCTTGACATTTTTCCAGTCTTCAATGTATTCGGCAAATACATACGAACCTTCTTTTAAGGGTAACATCGACTCGCCTTGAATGGGAAATACTCGGTACTTTCTGTCTTTTTGTAAAAAGGGCACTTGAAAAACGGGCAAAGTCTCAATAAACTCTAAATCTCCGTATCCTTCCACATATCCTGCCACGGCTTTGATCGGGACAAATTCTATGTTGTCTTCGTTATCTGAATTGACGGTAGAGGCCAATACTCTTAAATTAATAGCCTCTTTTGCCTTTTGCTCAATCGGTTGTTTGGATAAATCTTTGGTCAATAAATCGCCAATATTCACATCATAATAGGCGGCTAATTTTATCAAATCAGCATATTTTGGTTCTGCTCTTCCACTTTCATAAGAACCCAGTGTTGGTTTTTTTATCTCCATTTCTTCAGCAAATTTCTCCTGAGAAGTCTTCTCTAATTGGCTTTTGCGTAAAAAACGTAAATTTTGGCTAAAATATGTATCCATAATTTTGGAATTGTGCTATATTATTGAGTAAATTTCGTATCTAAAATTAATTGACACCTAAAACAAAGATAATAAAATTATGCAAAACTAACAAAAGATAGCTTTTTTATGCAAACCAGAGCCATTGCTCACTTAGATTTAGATAGCTTTTTCGTTTCTGTCGAACGGCTACGAGACAGCCGGCTAAATAACAAACCAGTTATTGTTGGGGGCAATAGTGACCGTGGCGTGGTGGCGGCTTGTAGTTACGAAACAAGACTATTTGGAGTTCGCTCGGCAATGCCTATAAAAATGGCCAGACAGTTATGTCCCGATGCCATTATTTTAAGAGGTGATTTTGAAGCGTATAGTCAGTATTCTTCCATAGTTACGAACATTATGGTGGATAATGCGCCGGTCGTAGAAAAGGCAAGTATTGACGAATTTTATTTGGATATGACGGGCATGGAAAAGTTTTTCGGTACTTGGAAATTTGCCCAAGAATTACGTCATAAAGTCATAAAGGAAACGGGTTTGAGCATCAGTCTTGGGTTGTCGGGCAATAAAACGGTTTCAAAAATGGCAACCAATGAAGCAAAACCGGCGGGACAATTACAAATATTTCATGGCCAAGAACGAGATTTTTTATCGCCCCTATCCGTTTCCAAAATTCCCCTTTGTGGCAAAGTAACGACCCAAACTTTACGTAATATGGGCATTAATAACATTGGCGTTTTAAGTAAAATGCCACTCAAAATGTTAGAAAAAACCTTTGGAAAGTTAGGTACTACGCTTTGGGAAAGAGCCAATGGCATTGATAACTCTCCCCTCGTGCCTTACCACGACCCAAAGTCTGCTTCCAAAGAAATTACGTTTGAAAAAGATACGACCGACGTTGATTTTCTAAGGCGTGTTTTAATAAAATTAGTGGAAGAACTTTGCTATGATTTACGGAAAAGTGGCTTTTGTGCTTGCTGTATTACGGTTAAGATTCGATACAGCAATTTTGATACTTTCACCAAACAGCTATATATCCAAATGTCGGCTTCGGATATGGTAATGATTAAACACGTCTTGGATTTATTTGAACGATTGTACGAAAGACGTTTATTGATTCGATTGGTGGGTATTCGATTTAATAAATTGGTGCGTGGAACGGAACAATTGAATTTGTTTGATGGGGGTGCCAAAGTTGCGCCCCTGTACAACGCCATGGACAGCATTCGTGACCGCTACGGCACCAATGCCATTGGTAGAGCTTTGAATATTGATTTGAATAAACGTAATCCTTCACTCATGCAAAATAATGTATCTTAATTGTCATACCTTTTATAGCCTTCGTTACGGCACGATTTCCATTGAAGATTTAGTAAATAAAGCCGTAGACATGGGCGTAAAAAAACTCGCCTTAACCGATATCAATACAACTTCGGCGGTTTTTGATTTTGTAACGCTCTGCAAAAAAGCCAATATTGAACCCGTGGTGGGCGTAGAATTTCGGCAGGATGATGAATTGTTATACGTTTGTTTGGCAAAAAATGCGGCTGGCTTTGCCGAAATTAATGCTTTTAGAAGTCAATATCATTTAGCAAAAAAGGATTTTCCGGCCATTCCGCCTTTGTTCAGTGAGGTGATTGTTATTTTCCCTTTCATACAGAGAAGCAAATTGAAAGACTATCCAAACGCAAAAATTGGCATTCGTTTGAATGAATTGACCCAACTTTATAAAATTGATTATCAAGACTTTATATTCTTACAACCAATTACATTTTTTAATAAAACTGGACATAATATTCACCGACTTCTGCGAGCAATTGATAAAAATAGCTTGTTGAGCAAATTACCTAAAACGGCCGAAGCACATTTTGATGAACAATTTTATTCCCCAGAAATTCTTCAAACGAAATTGGCAAACTTTCCCGAAATTATTGCCAATACTGAGCAAATTTTGAAGGCTTGCAGTTTTGAATTCAACTTTCAAAAACCTAAAAACAAGGAAATTTATACCAATTCTAAAGCCGATGATTTAGCCTTACTGAAAAAAATCGCCTACGATGGCATGGTGAATCGCTACGGAACTGATCATCAGGAAGCAAAAAAGCGCATTGATGGAGAATTGAAAACAATTGCTGAACTAAGTTTCTGCTCGTATTTCCTGATTACTTGGGATATTATTCGCTACGCCCAATCGAAGGGATATTTTCACATTGGCCGAGGCTCGGGGGCAAATTCTATCGTGGCGTATTGTGTGGGTATTACCGACATTGACCCGATTGAATTAGACTTGTATTTTGAACGATTTATTAATCCTAGTCGGACTTCCCCGCCCGATTTTGACATTGATTTTTCGTGGGACGAACGGGACGAAATTATTGATTACGTTTTTAAACGTTACGGAGCCGATTATGTTTGTTTGCTGGCCACTTATGTTACGTTCAAAGACCGTTCGGCTTACCGTGAATTAGGAAAAGTATTTGGCTTGCCAAAACCCGAAATTGATGCTTTGGTGGATAATCGAAAAACCGCCCAAAATGGCGAATACCACGATTTAATCATGAGATACGGCAAATTGATGGAAGATTTCCCCAATTATTTATCTATTCATGCGGGCGGAATTATGATTTCAGAAGAACCCTTATTTAACTATACTGGTCTGCAACCGATGCCCAAAGGTTTTCCCATTTGCGAGTTTGATATGTACGTTTGTGAACACATTGGCTTTGCTAAATTTGATGTTTTATCGCAAAGAGGTTTGGGGCATATCAAGGAATCGGTGGATATTATTTGGCAAAATCGGAATATCAACGTGGATGTCCACGCTATTCAGAAGTTCAAAAATGACCCACAGATTCAAGCCCAATTGAAAAGTCATGAATCTATGGGCTGTTTTTATATTGAATCGCCCGCCATGCGACAATTAATTTGGAAATTAGCCTGCGACAATTATCTGACTTTGGTCGCTGCCAGTTCTATTATTCGCCCCGGCGTGGCAAGTTCGGGCATGATGGGCGCTTTTATAAAATACCACCATAAGCCTTCGGAGGTGGTTTACATTCATCCTAAAATGAAAGAATTATTGGAAGAAACTTACGGCGTGATGGTTTACCAAGAAGATGTGATAAAAGTAGCGCATCATTTTGCGGGACTCACCCTTGCCGAAGCCGATGTTTTACGGAGAGCCATGTCCGGAAAATTTAGGTCAAAAGCTGAGTTTGAGCGAATTGTTGAGCAGTTTCATGCGAATTGTCGAGCTAAAGGCTATCCCGAAGAAGTTTATCGAGAAGTTTGGCGACAAATTGAAAGTTTTGCGGGATACAGTTTTTCCAAAGCTCATTCAGCGAGTTACGCCGTTGAAAGTTATCAAAGTCTTTATTTGAAAACGTATTATCCTTTGGAATTTATGGTGGCGGTGATTAATAATTTTGGTGGATTTTATCGCACTGAATTCTATTTTCACGAGGCAAAAAGATACGGCGCCATGATTGAATTGCCCGATGTAAATTCAAGTGAATACATGACTTCCATCTGCGGAACTATTATTTTCATGGGCTTTATTCATTTAAAATCTTTGGAAATAAACACCATAAAAAAAATCACGGAAGAACGGAAAGAAGGCGTTTTTTTCTCTTTTGAAAATTTTTGCAAACGGGTTCCTTTGGGATTGGAACAATTAATTATTCTCATCAGAATTGGGGCTTTTCGTAAGTTGGGGGAAAATAAAAAAGAATTGCTTTGGAAAGCGTATTTGATGGTAAATGGCAGGAAAATGCAACCTGCCATGAATGAGATTTTTGAGCTAGAAGAGATTAATTATGCCCTTCCTGAACTCGTTCATTCAGCCTTGGAAGATGCTTATGATGAATACGAATTATTAGGATTTCCCTTGTGTAGTCCCTATAAAATGCTTTATCAAAAGATTAAAACGCACTATTTTGCTAAGAATTTACAGGCGGGTTTTGGCAAAACTGTTGAGATGTTGGGTTATCTTATCACGTTGAAAACCACTTGGACAAAAAAGGGAGAACGCATGGCATTTGGTTATTTTGTGGATGAACAAGGCGAATATTTTGATACCGTTCATTTTCCTAAATCTTATCAATCCTGTCCTTTTCGGGGCGGTGGCATTTATCACATGAAAGGGAAGATAACGGAAGAGTTTGGGCACTTTGCCTTGCAAGTAACGTGGATGAATAAATTACCGTTTATGTCCGACCCAAGAAATAGTTAATGTTAGTTTACTGGTTGGAAAAACCCAACGATTTTATGGAAGAAAATGACAGATGAACTATTTTGATTTTCTATTATTTGGTTCATTTCTGTCGATTCTGATAATCATCATTTAAACCCTTTCCAATAAGAATCATTTCCATACATTTTTCAATTCTTGCTTCCCGAGTTTTGGCTAGTTTGGGTTCGGAAAAATGTAGATTGTACGCTCGTTGTCGTCCTGGCGTGAGTGCTTCAAAAGCGGTTTTCAAGGCAGGAATTTCATCCAATTTCTTTTGAAACTCTTCGGGAAATATGAGTTCAGTATGCTTTTTAAGTTCCACTTTCAACCCCGCTTTTTCTACCTCAATGGCCTCAAAAATATAGGCTTTCAAAATACTTTGCCTATTAACGATTTCTTCAACGTTGGTAAACCGAATCTGTCGACCTGCTTGCACATTTTCGGTTTGTTGAATCAAAATACCCTCAGCATCCTGCAAAAGAGCCCCTTTGATAAACAGAATCGCACAATATTCCTTAAATCCGTGCAGTAAAACAAGATTATTTTTCTGAAACGTATAACAAGGAACACCCCATTTCAATTCTTCGGTTAGTCCGCAAGCAAGAACAATTTTTCTCAATTGCTCAAATTCTGACTGCCACTTACCGGATTTATTAAAAAAGAAATCAACTTTAGGATTCATCGTATTTCAATTTGCTTGTTCTGTTAAGAATAAGTAAAAAGAGAGCGATTTATACTTATTCCCTTCGTGATAAAAAATATAATTTTGAGCTTATGAACTTATAATTTACGACTATAACTATTTTTATTAAAACAATCTCGTTAAAAACAATCCATCCATGAAAAAAAAGTCTTTCTGTATTGCTTTTGTAGTAATATTGGTGCTTACAACAGCTACCGCACAAGCTCAAATATCTAATCATCATTTACAACAATCAGTAAAACCACGTACCATCGTTACGACGGATGGCGAATTAGATGATATTGATTCATTTATCCGATTACTGCTTTATGCGAATGAATTTAAGATTGAAGGATTAATTATTTCGAGTTCGCAATGGCATTATAAAGGCGATGGGAAAGGTACGAAGTTTACCTCTGAAATGGATATGACCAAGAAAATGTACGGCGAAAGAACGGAATTGCGTTGGCCCGGTACCGATTGGATTTATAACTTAATTGATGCATATGGAAAAGTGTACCCAAATTTAAAAAAACACGCCAATAGCTATCCAACTTCGGCACATTTAAAAAGCCTTGTGCGTATTGGGAATATTGATTTTGAGGGCGAAATGGAAAAAAATACGGCAGGCTCAGATTTTATCAA
>JBBAKZ010000124.1:0-8010 GCA_040403275.1 Arcicella sp.
CTTGACTCATCACCATAAACGTTGATACCGTCATATCCTTGGTCAGTTGCTCTTGTTCCTTGGTTTGGACCAAAACCGTTCTTTAAACTTTGATTGTTAAAATTATTTGCTTGCCAATCTTGTGCTTCTAAATAAGCAAGGTTTACCTTGAATGCAAATTTGTTGTTAAATGCTTTTGCGTAACGTAAAGCGAAATCTGTATAACCCGTAGAAGCGGTTTTACGGCTACTTTCGTTCATTGTTCCAATTTTTACGTTGGCACTCAATCCCTGATATAAAAATGGACTTTTTGAATTCATCAAGATAATTCCGTTCATGGCATTTGGACCGTAAAGAGCCGATGCCGCACCTGGAATTAATTCAACGCTTTCTAAGTCTAATTCACTAATACCCACGATATTTCCCACGGCAAAGTTCAAACCAGGCGCTTGATTATCCATTCCATCCACTAATTGAACCACTCTTGGATTACCATTTCCGTTGAATCCACGGGTAGTAACTGATGAAAACGTCAAACTTTGTGTGTTTACATCAACCCCTTTTAAGTTTTTTATGGCATCATAAAAAGAAGCTCCTGGCGTGTTTTGAATGGCACGTAAATCCATTTTCTCAACCGAAACTGGCGATTTCATCACTCCTTCTTCCACTCTTGAAGCGGATACGACAACTTCCTGACCCAAAATATTCTGCTCCTCCATTTTAATGTCGAAGTCAGATTTACTTTGAGTTACGGTAATTTCCTGTGTTTTGTAACCAATGCTCGAAACAGCAATGGTAAATGGTGTTGGGGTAGTCGTAGAAAGAGAAAATGAACCTTTGGTATCTGTTATGGTACCAATTACTTTTCCTTTCACGGCAATGCTTACTCCAATTAGTGGTTCTTTCGAGGCTCCATCGCTAACTTTACCCGAAATTTTAGTTTGTGCGAACGACGATGCCGCAAGCAACATGATTGAAGCAAAGAAGCTAAGCCTCATCTTAGTAAAAAAGTTCTTCATAAAATGACTTTTTAGTGAATTAAGGTTAAAATACATTAATTTTGTTACACAAAATTGCAAATTTTTCTTTGAAAGTTAGATTATTTTTTTAATTATTATGCACGCATACCAAAATATCTTACAATTTTTTCAGATAATTATACAAAAATAAAAATCCCCATGGTTTCTTACAAAAGTCTTTTTTTAAATTTATTATTCATAATTGTCTCATTATCAGGGTGTAATAAAGGGAATTATCAATTAAAGAGTCATTTTTCAGAAAATTTAGTACCCTCGCAACCAGACTACTCAAAAACTGAAAATTGGGCGGCGCTGCCCACAAAAAATGACCCGGCCGACCAAGTTCCAATTAAATCTGATTTGAAAGACAGTCAAGCAACGGCAAAAGTGGATGTATTTTTCCTGCATCCGACCATTTTTACGAAGCAACCCGAAAATCAATACGAATGGAATGCGGATCTAAATGATGCTAAAATGAATGAATCAGTGGATAATTCTACCATTCTGAATCAAGCATCGGCTTTTAATGGTTCGGGGAAAATATATGCTCCTCGCTACCGCCAAGCGCATTATCATGCTTTTGTAACTGCTGATAAAGATGATAAAAAGAAATCGCTGGATTTGGCCTACACTGATATTAAAGCAGCATTTGAATATTATTTAAAAAACTACAATCAAGGTCGCCCCATCGTGATTGCTTCACACAGTCAAGGAACGATTCATGCTACTCGTCTCCTGAAAGAATATTTTGATGGAAAACCCCTTCAAAAACAATTAGTAGCGGCTTATATCATTGGTATTGCTATTCAACCCAATGCTTTTGATAATATAAAATCTTGTAAATCGGGTGACGAAACGGGCTGTTTTGTTTCTTGGAATACCTACGGAAAAGATTTTTACCCTAAAAGTCATAAATTTGGCTTGAATACTGCGGTAAGTACAAATCCACTGACTTGGACATTAGATTCAACTTATGCTCCAGCTAATTTGAATAGAGGAGGAGTAGGCAGAAACTTCACGATGTATCCTAACATTGTGGATGCTCAAAATCACGAAGGGATGGTTTGGATAAATCGTCCGCATATTACAGGCAGTAAACTCGTAAAAAACGAAAGTTGGCATATTGCTGATATTAATTTTTTTTACGTAAATATTAGAGAAAATTTAGCCCAAAGAATTGAAAAATATTTAGCCATGAGCCATGAGAAGTGACTTAGGATTTTGAAATAAATGATTAATAACAAAAATAAATGCTTACGGCGTGTAGCTCAATGCTCTTGGCTAAAAAGCTAAAAAGGATGAATAATAATTATGTAGTAATTATGGCTGGGGGAGTTGGAACCCGTTTCTGGCCATTCAGTCGCACAAAAAATCCAAAACAATTTCATGATGTTTTAGGAACGGGAAGAACACTTCTCCAACAAACAGCCGACCGCTTTGAGGATGTTTGTCCGAAGGAAAATATTTACATTGTCACGAGTGCTGATTATATCGACATCATCAAGGAGCAATTGCCTTTTATGAGTGATAGTCAGATACTAGCCGAGCCTTCTCGTAGAAATACTGCCCCGTGTGTGGCGTATGCTTGCTATAAAATCGGATTACAAAATCCACAAGCGAATATCGTTATTGCACCAGCCGACCATATTATTTTGCGGGAAAAAGAGTTTGAGAAAAGAATCAATATGGCACTTGAAGCTTCGGCAAAAGCTGATGTTTTGGTAACGTTAGGAATTACGCCGACTCGCCCAGATACGGGTTATGGATATATTCAATACGTACAGTCGGAAGAGGAAGTGAAGAAAGTGAAAACTTTCCGTGAAAAGCCAAATCTTGAACTCGCTAAACTGTTTGTAACAAGTGGTGAATACGTATGGAATGCGGGAATTTTTGTGTGGAATGTGCAAGCCATTAAAAAGGCATTTGCCAAAACTAGCCCAGCCATTCATGAGATTTTTACCCGTGGAGAATCTTGTTACTTTACGGATAAAGAAACCGATTTTATCAAAGAAGAATACAAAACTTGCGAAAGTATTTCAATTGATTATGCCGTAATGGAAAAAGCTGACAATGTTTTCACCGTTTTGGGAGATTTCGGATGGTCAGATTTAGGAACTTGGAAATCATTGTATGAAGTATCAGAAAAAGACGAAAATGAGAATGTGGTCGATGGTCAAACGATGCTATATGGTGTAACAAATACTATCATCAAAACGCCCAAAGATAAATTGGTGGTTATTCAAGGTTTGGATGGCTATATTGTGGCAGAACACGATAATGTTTTGATGATTTGTAAAAAAGAACAAGAACAATTTGTCAAGAATTTTGTAGCGGATGCAGGCAAAAAAGGCATCGAATTTGTGTAAAGAATAGAGGTTAGATTTTAGAGAATGGAGATTAAAATAGTAGGCCTTAGAAATTTTCATTACGCCTTTGAACACTAAGCTCTACTCTCTAAAATCTGCCCGCTACTGAGCAGCAATATCCATCAAATATTTTATTTGCGTAATAATTTCTACATTATCAGGGCAATCAATATCTTGCCCAACTACTTGATAACCAGTCATTAATATTTTAGAATCAGGAAATTCTTTGGCTAATTTATAAACGTATCGTTGAATTTCATTTTGTCCTGGAACGGACGTTATCACGGTAAAAATATAATCTGGTTTGTGCATTCCATGGGCAAAACCCAATTCATTAAAAGGTAAGCTTTGTCCCAAATAAATAACTTTATTTTGTCTAGACCGAACAATATAATTAGCAAAAAGTAAACTAATTTCGTGCATTTCACCTTCGGGCAAATACAACAAATATTTTTTGGCTCCTGGTCTCAACGAAGGAAGTTGGCCATCAATCGCTACAATCAATTTCTGACGAATCAGATTAGAAATAAAATGTTCTTGAGCAGGTCCAATTGACCCCGTAATCCATAATGTTCCTATTCGATTGAGAAATGGATAGATAATGTTTATCATCATACTCTCGAAACCAAATTGGAGCGTATTGGTACTAATAATTTTCTCAAAACGTTCTTCGTCTAAATCAAGCATGGAAATTGTCAGGGCATGAATTTGGTCAGGATAATTCAGATGTTTATCCGAAATCAGCAAAACCTCATTTGAGAGTTCTTCGGAAGACATTTTAGAAATCTCTGAAATTTTATACCCATGGTCTTTCAACAAAGAAATGTTCAATACTAATTTCAAGTCTAGATCATCATAAGTACGTATATTGGTATCTGTGCGGTCTGGTTTTAGGATGTCGTAACGCTGTTCCCAAATCCGTAGTGTATGTGCCTTGATGCCAGAGAGTTGCTCAAGGTCTTTTATAGAATAAGTACTCATGGCTTGAATTTATAGTCAGTTTAACTGAAAATCTTAAATAAATAAACTACTTTTAAAGCTTAAAAAGCAGTTTATACAGAGAAAAAAATATCGTCAATAATAATATTGTTGTAAAATTTAATTAACAGTTATTGATTGTAAATAGATAATTAACATCTTATTCGACATAAAGTTTGAAAAAACTAAACAAAACTTATCCTTATGAGCATAGCATTTTAAAAACATTGATTGAAATAAAGAATAAAAATTGTAGTGCAAATAGCAAAATGGCTAATGGATTTAATTTTTTAAACTTTCCATTTATAAAAATGTAACTTAACAGAAAAGCAATTAGAAACCATGCTTGAAAGTTCTGAGAAGGTATTTTTTCAAATTGCCAATGCCAGAAATCTAAGTGAATTGCCACGGGTTCAATCAGATAATCTAAGCAAACCATCAAAAATGAGGCAAAAATGGCTTTGGTAAACGTATTGTCCAATAATGATTTTTTATGGTTATTTTTTTTAAGTAATTTAAAAAAAACGATGGTTACGATATTTGAGCAATAAATTAAAAGTAACCAATTTGCGCCAATCACTAATGGTACACCCAATACTTTTGTGCCAAGGGTTTGTCCATACCAATAATTTCCAAAAATTAAGCCCGATTGTACTCCAATAACTTCAACAAAAAAGCCAGCTAGGAAAATACCAACGGAAGTAATGATGAATGACTTATTGATTTGTGGATGAAAAAGGAAAAGTAAAATCACTGACACCCATAAATTAAAGGGCGAGGCAAGTTTTAAATATGACTGGGTGGAAGGCAATATCAACCCAAGGGTTCCAACCATGTACATCAAAGTAACAACTATAAAAGTTGTTTTTCGATAGCGGATAGTTACGAGAGATTTGATTTGGGATAAATTCATCATATTAAGTATATAACAACAAAAAAGCCTTGTCTGTTCGACAAGGCTTTTGGCAGGAAGATGGGGCTCGAACCCACGACCTCCGGCACCACAAACCAGCGCTCTAACCAACTGAGCTACATCCTGCATATTAGTTTTGGGACTGCAAAAGTAGTGAATAATTGATAATTAACAATGAATCATTGAGAAAATTTCTAAAAAAAATCATTGTTAATTATCAATTGTCAATTACAAAGCTGCCTTATAACGAACTTCAGCACCATTCCAATCCACTAAATTCCAAAAAGTATCAATATAATCTGGACGTTTATTTTGAAATTTCAAATAATAAGCGTGTTCCCACACATCTAAACCAAGTATTGGAGTTCCTTTTACTTCTGCAACATCCATTAAAGGATTGTCTTGATTTGGCGTTGAAGTGATGGCTAATGAACCGTCAGCTTTTACAATTAACCATGCCCAACCCGAGCCGAAACGTCCGATACCTGCTTTTTTAAATTCTGCTTTTAAATTATCCAATGAGCCAAAAGTTGAATCAATGGCCGTTGCCAATGTGCCAACCGGTGAACCTCCCGCATTTGGTGCAAGGATATTCCAAAAGAAAGTATGGTTATAATGACCACCACCATTGTTACGAACAGGCGTAGGGGTTGCGCTGATACCAGCCATTAATTCTTCAATTGTTTTTCCTTCTAAATCTGTTCCAGCAATGGCTGCATTCAGATTTATAACGTAGGCTTGATGATGACGGTCATGGTGAATTTCCATCGTCAATGCATCAAAATGAGGTTCTAACGCATCATTTGCGTAGGGTAAAGGGTCTAATACGAATGCCATTTTCTTTGAGTTATATTATTTGATTTAGCTATCAGCGATAAGTTTTGATTAGGATGATTTCTCATTTCTCAAAGCTCATTGCGGTTAGCTTACAAACTATGAAAAAGATTATTAAGTTCTAAGGTGAGCAAAAAAACGCTTTAAAATTTCCTCACAATCTTCCTGAAGAATGCCAAAAGTGACTTGCGTTTTGGGATGGAGTAGGTTGGTTTGAACTCGTTGAAAACCTCTTTTTTCATCGGATGTTCCCCAAACGATTCGTCCAATTTGTGACCAAAAGATGGCTCCTGCGCACATAACACAAGGTTCGAGGGTTACGTATAAAGTGCAGTTTTTTAAGTATTTAGCCCCTAATTTCTGACTGGCCGCCGTCAGAGAAATCATTTCTGCATGAGCCGTCACATCGTTAAGTTTTTCGGTTTGATTATAACCTTTGGCAATAATTTGGTCTTGACAAACGATTAACGCTCCAACGGGAATTTCTCCTTCATCAAAAGCATTTTCGGCTTGTTGGAGGGCGAGTGACATAAAATATTCGTCAGAAAACATTTATTGCGAGTTTAGTCTGGAAAATAGAACACAGATTTGAAGGATTATACAGATTTGTACGAATAAAGATGAATAAAATCAGTTTCTATCTGTTAAATCTGCGGTCTAATATCGGTGTCTTATTTTGCGTAAGCCTTATTTCTCAAATAAAAATCTACTAGAACTAACGCCGCCATGGCTTCTACAATGGGAACGGCACGTGGCACTACGCATGGATCGTGGCGACCTTTCCCAGAAACAATGACTGCATTTCCGTCTGCATCAACGCTATCTTGGTCTTGCATAATGGTGGCTACGGGTTTGAAACCCACTCTAAAATAAATATCTTCTCCGTTTGAAATCCCGCCTTGAATCCCGCCAGAATAATTAGTTTTAGTTCTAACTTGCTCATTTTCATCCAAATACATTTCATCGTTGTGTTCTGAACCATGCATTTCTACCCCTTCAAAACCACTGCCATATTCAAAACCTTTTACGGCATTGATGCTCAACATGGCCTTGCCCAACTCAGCGTGAAGTTTGTCAAAAACGGGTTCGCCTAAGCCTACGGGTGTGCCGGTAATAACGCAATTGATGACTCCCCCGATTGAGTCACCTCTTTTGCGGGTTTCGTCAATTAAATCAAACATTTGTTGTGCGACGATTGGGTCGGGACAACGAACCGCATTTTCTTCGGCTTTCAGAATGTGTAATTGTTGATAAGGCGTCGTTAATTTCAACTTTCCAACTTGCGAAACATACGATTGGATTTCGATGCCAATTTCTTTTAAAATCAGCTTTGCAATGGCTCCAGAGGCTACACGGGCGATGGTTTCACGGGCAGAACTGCGTCCTCCACCACGATAATCACGGTTCCCGTATTTAGCTGAGTAAGTATAATCAGCGTGCGAGGGGCGAAATTGCTGGGCAATATGAGAATAATCCTTGGAACGTTGGTCTTCATTACGAATCACCATCGCAATGGGTGTACCCGTTGTTTTCCCTTCAAATGTACCAGACAATACTTCAAATTCATCGGCTTCACGGCGTTGCGTTGTGATGCGAGATTGTCCGGGTTTTCTGCGGTCTAATTCTGATTGAATAAAGGATGAATCGAATGTTATACCCGATGGGCAACCATCTATAATTACGCCAACACCAATCCCGTGTGATTCTCCGAAAGTACTGATTTTAAATAACTTACCGTATGTACTGCTCATTTTTTTTGTTTTCGATGTTTGTGATTCGATTTTCGTTCTTCGGACATCGAATTTATTTTTTTCTATTTGGAAGAAGTATGTAAATCATTCCTATCAACATGATTACAATCAGAATATTGGCTTCGTCTTTGAGGATTTTTGTAAAATTATTTTGCTCAATCGAAGAATCT
>JBBAKZ010000125.1:0-8005 GCA_040403275.1 Arcicella sp.
GGACAAGCCGATGCCAAAATCGGAAGAAAATTAGTTCATATTGATGAAACAGGGCAAATAATTAAATGAAAATATTTCTACTTATCTCAACCGATTTTAAAAACTCGTTTTTATCCAAAGATAAATTAACTCCCTGATTTTCAAAGTATTGTATCATATTTTGCGTATTAATATTTCCAACTAATTCATCTTCCGCCATGGGGCAACCCCCAAAACCACCAATGGCTGCATCAAAACGGAGACAACCCGCCTTAAAAGCTGATTCAACTTTCATCTGCCAATTGTCATGACTGGCATGAAAATGAGCACCAAATTCTATATTTGGATATTGGGGAATTAAATTCGTGAAAAGTTCCATAATTGTTTGACTATCCGCCACTCCAACAGTATCGGAAAGCGAAATAATTTCAATGTCTAACAGGTTCATTTTCTCAGCCCATTCTGCCACAATTTCTAGGTTATAAGCATCGCCGTAAGGATTTCCAAAACCCATCGAAAAATAGATAACTAACTGTTTTTTAGATTTTTGACAAATATTTTGAATGGTTTCAACCGTTTTAAAAGCCTCCGAGATTGAACTATTGGTATTCCGTTGTTGAAAGGTTTCTGAAATAGAAAAAGGAAAACCTAAATACTTAATCATGGGGAAATTTACGGCTGTTTCTGCCCCTCTTAGATTGGCAACGATGGCTAACAATTTAGTATCAGTATTATCTAAATCAAGAGCATCATAAACCAAAGCAGTATCGGCCATTTGTGGAATGGCTTTCGGCGAAACAAAACTGCCAAAATCAAGCGTATCAAAACCTACTTTCAATAATTGGTTCAAATATTCAATCTTTTTTTCGGTTGGTATCCAATTTGACCACCCTTGCATGGCATCACGAGGACACTCAACGATTTTTAATTTTTTCATAAGCAAATCTAAACATATATTTTTTATCGTATATTTAAAAAAACATTTTCTTTCGGCACAGTTATTGTTTTACTAAACCAAACAATATTTTGTTAAATTTCACTATTTCGAGTTATAATTTGGATTATTCCGTAGAATACTTTTATAAGGAAAGTCTAAACGATTAATGTATTGTTAATATTTGTTAATGGTTAATAAATTATTTAGTAATTTGTTGTGAAATATTATAACAACCCTTATCTTTGATTTAACCTTCCGGGAATATCCCATGAAAGAATAAGCATTGTCACTAAAATAAATAAATAAAGATACAATTTGAATAAAAGCTTTACGTTAACTAAATAGATTTATCAAAATGGAAAAAGTCCATGTTAACGACAGTGAGCTTGTATCACTTTATATCAAAAATAGTGACGAAAAAGCCTTCGAAACGCTTGTTCGCCGTTACAAATCCAAAGTTTATACCACGATTTATTTGATTGTTAAGGATACCTTCGTAGCCGAAGATTTAATGCAAGATGTTTTCATCAAAGCAGTAGATGTTTTACGTTCAGGAAGGTATAACGATGAAGGTAAGTTTTTGCCGTGGATACTTAGAATAGCCCACAATATGGCAATTGATTATTTCCGTCGTGATAAACGCTATCCAAATGTTGTATTTGAAGATGGTAGTAGTGTATTTAACACGCTTGATTTTGCCGAGGACTCTTATGAGGAAATCCAAATCCGTGAAGAATCACATGCTCATCTAAGAAGCCTGATTAAAATGCTTCCCGACACGCAGAGAGAGGTTTTAGTAATGCGTCATTATGAGGACATGAGTTTTCAGGAAATTGCCGATGCTACGGGAGTAAGCATCAATACAGCACTTGGAAGAATGCGTTATGCGTTGATAAATCTACGCAAAATGATGAGCAAACATTCTCCAAGCTATGATACAAACCTTTACGCAGCATGACGTTATCCGTTACGTCTATCATGAAACAACGGAAGCAGAAGACCTTTTGATTCAGGACGGATTCGTCCATGATTCTGAAATGTTAGAATTTTATTTAGATATGCTCGATGTGAAAGCAGGTCTGGATAAAAGTTATCGTCAACCTTCCGAACGTAGTATAGACCATATACTTGCGTACTCAAGGAATCGAAAAAAAAGCCATCAATTGCATGCTGTATAGCGTGGATTGATGGCTTTTTTTTCGATGTTGGATGTTCTTTTTTCTATGTTTGGCTTGACTTCGATTGTTGCTTTGCGATATTAGATGTCCGTTTTAGTCCAAACATCGAACATCGACTCCCGAATATCGAAACTCAAAGACGAAGCGTTTCATGATGTTCCAAGAAATCTTGGTAAGCTAATGCTATACCTTCTTGTAATTCTATGGTATGCCTCCAACCTTGGGCGTGAAGTTTTGATACGTCCATAAGTTTGCGAGGTGTGCCGTCAGGTTTATTAGTATCCCAAATTAAATCACCCTCAAACTTTACTATTTTACAAACGGTCTCGGCTAATTCTTTAATGGTTACGTCTTTTCCCGTTCCCACGTTTATAAATTCTGGTTCGCTATAATTTTCCATTAAATACACACACGCTTCCGCAAGATCGTCGGCGTGTAAAAATTCACGCATCGGTGATCCTGTTCCCCAAAGCGTAACAGAAGTACTTCCAGCAGTTTTTGCTTCATGAAACTTACGAATCATTGCCGGCAAAACGTGGGAATTTTGAAGGTCATAATTATCATTTGGCCCGTATAAATTGGTTGGCATTACGGAGATAAAATCACATCCGTACTGTTTTCTATAAGCTTCACAAAGTTTAATTCCTGCAATTTTGGCGATTGCGTAAGGCTCATTAGTTTCTTCCAAAAACCCACTCAAAAGATATTCTTCCTTTAAAGGTTGTGGGGCAAGTTTTGGATAGATACAAGACGAACCTAGAAACATCATTTTCTTTACGTTTGTCTCATAAGCACTATGAATGACATTATTCTGAATGGCTAAATTTTCGTATAAGAAATCAGCTCGGTAAGTATTATTAGCAATAATACCGCCTACTTTTGCGGCTGCCAAAAAGACGTATGCTGGTTTTTCAGTTTGAAAAAAACCTGAAACTGCTTGTTGATTGCGTAAATCAAGTTCTTTGGAGGTACGAAGGACAAAATTATGAAACCCTTTTTCTTGTAATTTTCGATGTATTGCAGACCCGACCATGCCTCTATGTCCTGCAATATATATTTTTGAGTCTTTTTCCACGTATGAATTGAATGTTTGTACGATTTGGTGAAATGGCTTGAATATTGTTAGCTCTAATCAAGAATAAAATTCGTAATTTTCCGTTTTACAAAGGTAATACATTCGCTTTAATCATTATTTCAATGAAACCTTTTTCTCAATTATTAGCCTTCACATTCCTGCTATTTACGCTCAATTCTTTCGGACAAGTGGAGGATGAATTCAAGACTAAAGCTAAGCCTCAAACGGACTCTTCTGCCAAGAAAAAGGCAGGACTTTTAGGTGGTTTGATTCAAACAGATATTTTAGATAATATCAAAAATGCAAAAAAGACGATTAAAGACGTAAAAGAAGATATTAAAAATAATAAGGATGAATTCAAAAGACTTAAAGGAGAAGCAGGCGACTTTTCTGCGGATTTAGGATTGAAAATTGGGAAGTCGAAAAAGAAAACAAAAGCCAAGAAAAAGCCCAAAGATGAATATGAAGCGATTAAGTTTGAGCTTCGTATAGGTGAATACGGTTCTGGTACGAGACTGACGGTTGAGGAAATAAACGTGCTACGAAATCCTGACGAAGCTGAACCCAGCATTTATGCTAAAGAAATTTGGTGGTATGACCCTAAATTAAGACGGGTTACCAACGTTCCGAGAAAAGATAAAAATTACGGGGAAATCTGCCATGGACCTTATAAAAAGTATATAAATGACGAGCTGGTAGAGGAAGGATATTTTTATGTGGGAGTCAAAGATGGACGTTGGGAAACCTATAATCAAGAATATATTTTATTATCAAAAGAAAAATATCGTGATGGTTTTTTAGCAGATTCAAGAATTACTTATTACGATAAAGAACAGACTAAAGTTAAGGAAGTTGTTCCTGTAAAATTTAATAAAGTAACGGGCGACTATCGCTTATTTTATAACGGAGGACAGTTGAAAGAAGAAGGTAAATTTGATGATAGTGTGAAGGTTGGACGTTGGAGAGAATATCATCAATTTGGTACGGGAGGGCGTTTAAAGAAGGAAACTTTGTACCCAAAAGATAAATTTGACTTTACACCTGCTGAAGTTTTGGTTGAACGGGATGATAAAGGAAAAATCATTTATGAAGCACCTAAAAAGTCGAAAAAGAAGGAGGATGAGGATAATTAGCGTTGGTTGTTTTATTTTTAGTAGGTAAAAGAAAAGGGTAGATTAGCTTTCTTGAAAAACTGATTTACCCTTTTTTGTGTCCCAAAATTTGAAATTAAATAAGTGTTGTTGGATTAGATAGATTTGAATTGTAATTTAGATTTTTCAATAAATTTACCCATCAATTAAAAATCCTCTTGAAAAGCACTTCAATTTCCATATTTCGTCAGCGAGTGCTTTTGCTCGTTTTTTTCTTTTCTGGTTTTTCAGCGCTTTTATATCAAGTGGTTTGGCAACGGTGGCTGGTTTTTTATACAGGCATTAGTTCGTTGAGCATCAGTTTAATCGTCTCAGCTTTTATGGCGGGCCTAGGTTTGGGTTATCTCTTGGGAGGTATCATTGCCGACCGTGCTGCCAAGAACCTTCCCATTCTTTATTTTGTTTTCGCAGAATTAGGGATTGGTATTTTTGCTTTGGCAAGCAAGCCGATTATCTATGATTTTTTGTATAATTCCGGTATTTTTAAAGTGTCTGGAAGTGTTCAAACCTACCTTCTTTTATTTGGAATATTGTTGTTTCCAACCTTTTTGATGGGACTTTCATTGCCTTTGCTTTCTAAGGCTTTTAAATTACAAAGTATTGATAATCAGGCAAGTTTCATTAGTAAATTATACTTTGTTAATACACTTGGCGCAGCTTTGGGGGCATTCGTGACGGGTATTGTTCTTATTCGTTGGATTGGTTTTCACCACGCTGTTTATTTTGGCGCAAGTCTAAATGTTATCTGCGCCATTATTGCGGGATTTATTTATCGAAATGAGGTAATTAATCAATCGGCAGAAGATAAAATACCAATACAAACAACATCTTTTGTTTGGAATAAAAGCTTTACATTTTGGGCTTTCCAATACGCCATATCGGGGTTTATGGCAATTTGTTTTGAGATTATTTGGTTTAGAATTTTGGACGTAACCATCAAATCTATCTCCATGACTTTTGCCATCGTTTTGACTATTTACCTAATGTCAATGGCTTTTGGGACAAATTTTGGGGTACGATTTCTGCTTAAAACCCGTAAAGATTTATTGGGAATTTTCCTAAAAACGCAATACTTTCTCTATTTGTATTCAATAGGATCAATATTCTTGTTTTTGTGGGGAGTTAAAAATATTGAAAGCCTTTCGTTTTTATCCAACTACTTTCTTCAATACGAGACAAATTTTAGCGGTAAAATAGTCTTAGTTACGTACATCATCGTTCCTGTTTTTTTAATGTCGATTCCTACCTTTTTGATGGGTTTCAGTTTTACCATTTCTCAAACTATTATTCAAAATGATTACCGAGAAGTAGGACGAAAAGTGGGTTGGTTACAATTTATCAACATCTGCGGCTCTTCGATTGGGGCTTGGTTTGTAACTTTAGTAGGCTTTAATTTTTTAGGTAGTTCTTTGACTATCAAAATCTTAGGTATGATTGGACTAGTCTATGTTTTCTTCATTTATCGTAAAAAAATCCTTCAATTGGCTCACGTAGTTTTCCTTTCTGTTGTATTACTTTCAGTGGTTTATTTAATTCCTGATAACAAATCTTTTTGGCAAGTTTTTGGGGGCGTGAAAGATGCTAATACCTTGATTTTCAAGGAAGATGATTCGGCTTTATCTTCTATTAAACTCAATTTTGAAGGCACAAATCAAGATGTGGTTTTCATTAATGGCTTGGGACAAAGCCATTTGCCTTTTAGTTCCGATGATGTTCACGTGGCTTTGGGTAGTATTCCGTCTTTTATTCATCCAAATCCCGAGGATATTGCTATCATTGGATTGGGGTCTGGCGGAACACTTTATAATGTGGCTGGACGTTCAGAAACCAAGCAAATTGATTGTTTTGAGGTGATTTTAAGTCAGCCTGACGTTTTGCAAGAGTATGCAGTAAAGCAAAATGACGCCACTGTTTCTGATATTTTGAAGGACAAGAGAGTGAATCTGATTATGAAAGATGGGCGATACGAAATACAGAATAATGATAAAAAATATGATTTAATTGAAGCCGATGCTCTTCGTCCAAAATCAGCTTTTTCGGGAAATATTTATTCGAAAGAATATTTTGAAGTATTAAAGGCAAAGCTAAAAAGAGGAGGAATCGTGGCTACTTGGATGCCCACATTTCGAGTACGAGATACCTTTGTGGGTGTTTTTCCTTACGTATATGAAATTGGAAAATTTATCTTGATTGGAAGCAATGAACCGCTGCAAATTGACCAGCAAATTTTTACGAAAAGATTAGAAGATTCATTTACTAAAAATCATTTCTTGAAGGCAAATATTGATGTCAAAAGAGCTTCTCAACAGTACATGAATCAAACCATCACGATTCAGAATGGACAGGTCAAAACTCTTTTGGACGTCAACACAGACATGTTTCCGAAAGATGAATACAACCATATTTATCGGTTGGTGGAACAAGTTCTCAATCGGTAATTTACACGGTACACGGTGAACGGTTAAAGGTGAACGGTAACTCTACCTCATTTCGTTTACCGTTCACCGAAAATCATTGTTTATCGAAAATTACTTTTCCATAAACTTCACGCCAGCGTAATTCGTTTTAATCGTGATTTTTGTGCCTGAGCCTTTCCCGATCTTGCCTTTGTAAGTTTTGGTTGCTTGAAAGCCCATTTTGCGGTCGTCGTCGTCGTTTTCATCTGGATTTACGGTGAAAGTTACTTTGCCAGTTGGATAACGGAAGTTTGCGTAAGTGGTTGTTACTTCAAAATCAGCATTACAATCACCATTCACGGGTAATTTCACGGCGGTATAATTAGAACGAATATCCAAACTCTTCAAAGTTTTTGCCATTTCTGAAAGTTGCACGCCATCTGAATAACTAATATTTAGCTTACCAGTTTCGTTAATTCTGCCAATTTTTCCGCTCGAATATTGAAACGTTCCGTCCAGATTATTGATGTCGTCTAAAGTTACAGAGCCGTAATTATTCTTCAATTTTAGGTTGTCAGCTTTATCAATATTAAGTTTTGAATAAGCAATGTACAAATCGCCTTCGTCCATTTGTTTGATATCGCTACTTCCATATTGCACAAAAATATCCTTATCAAGCCCTTTTAAACGGTCTGAAGTGAAGCTTCCATAATTAGAGGTCACTTTCAAAGGGGCGTCAAATTGTGGAATAATCGTTTTCCCATATTTGTTAGAAATCGAAAGTGCATTCGTGCGAGGCATATAAACATTGTAATTGATTTCGACGCCTTTTTTTGTATTTTCATAATTTTTTTCACCATCCTTTTTACCAGCCCAATCCCAACTACCTTTCCAACTATTTCCCCAACTCCAGGCGGGGTTATCAGATTCAATAAAGGTGGTGAAAGAGATTTTATTCCCATCTCTTTTATCCGTAATTTCCACATTATCAATGAGTTCTTGTGCTTTTGATTCTGAACTGCCGTAGCCAATAATGGTAATATCCACCTTAATTTCATTTCTATCCCAAAGCGCAATTTTTACATCTCCGTGCTGATTATTAATACTCAAATGGTCTTTTGCATCTACTGAAAAGGTTTTGGTAATTGTCTTCTTCTTTTCAATTGGATTGTCTTCGAAAGCTTCATGATCCTGTTGCCAACTACCATCTAAATTTCTTCGGTAACTCCTATTGATAATGGTCGATTTTGCAATAACATTTGAGTTTGTATTGATGTTTTTATTATCAA
>JBBAKZ010000126.1:0-583 GCA_040403275.1 Arcicella sp.
GCTCAAATTCTAAGTTATTTATTCCTAAAAATACAAAAATTTCAGCAATTCCATCCATTTCTCTGTTAATTATGATTTGGTATAGTCTGGTTCTTCTTTCATCACTACCTTTAAATAGAACGATTGCATCTGGGTTTTGCTTGAAAAATATTGGTAATGAGTTTGCGACTGTTGCCAGTATTTTATCCATATCCCCATTTCTACTTTCAACTTTATCATCAAAACTACCATCTTCTAAAACATCAACTAAAGCTAAATTGTAAAATGGTTTCCGACTAGTTTTCTGATATAGAATTTTTTTCTTGATAATATGCTTACCAGTACTCTCAAAATCAAATGTTTGAGCATCATCTTGAATAGAGAACTCATAAAATGGTTGATTCATTTTTTAGATATAGATAGTGGTTAAAATAAAAAAAGTTTTAGCAATTTACGAAAAAAGCTGAACCTTTTGAAAGTTAGGTTATTGTATCAAACTTATTGTTCGGTATAGTGAAAAGTCAATCCACCATCCACATAATAAGTAGAACCCGTTACCTATTTGGCGTCATCGGAAGCTAAAAAAGCTACTACACCCGCTACA
>JBBAKZ010000126.1:593-7952 GCA_040403275.1 Arcicella sp.
CTACATCTTCGGGTTCGCCCAAACGTGCGAGAGAAATATTGTTTTTCAAGGTTGCCAACAAAGCAGGGTCGCTCAAAAGTTTAGCATTCATGGGTGTTTTGATGGCCCCTGGTGCAACATTATTAATTCTTATTCCTAACGGAGCTAATTCTACGGATAGATTGCGCATTACCATTTGCATACCGCCTTTACTGGCACAATAAGGCGTAAAATTCGGAAAAGGTAATTCTTCGTGAACAGAGCTATTATTGATAATTACGCCCGTACGTTGGTTGTCTTTCACGAATCTTACGAAGGCTTGCGTCAAGAAAAACATGCCTTTTAAATTGGTATCCATCACGGCATCGTAGTCTTTTTCTTCAACTTCCCAGAAGGGAGCGTTGATTTCGATGCCTGCATTATTAACCAAAATATCAATTTGTCCGAAAGTGTCAAGTGCTTCTTTTACCATTGCAAAAACGGCTGGCACTTGCGAAATATCCGATTGAATAAAATGCGCTTTTCCACCCGTTTCTTCCACTTGCCGAATGGTTTCAGCTACATTTTCATCGTTATTTCTTCCCGTGAAAACGACATTTGCCCCTTCTTGTGCAAAGCGAACGCAGATGGCTCGTCCAATTCCACGCCCTCCGCCAGTCACGAGAACAACTTTTCCTTTAAATCTTTCCATTCGTTTTTTTATTTTTCCTAATATTTGAATAATTAAGGTATTACGGTCTTTAACTGAAAACTCTTTTTTAAAGTGCTAAAAAGTGCTAAGTAGGCAGTAAAATTTAGTTTGCAGTAGGCAGTAAACAAAAATAGCGCATAAAATACTGAAAATAAGGAAGTTAAGTCGGTATTCTGCAAACTGCCTACTTTAAAGAGCGTTTTAAGAACTATTTACTGCCTACGACTAAACCAAAATCATCTTCTTCTAAAAGCCAACAATAATTCCGTGCCATGATAAAGGTACATCCTTTCGCCTGCTATTACGAAATTTTGGGTAAGTTGTAATAAATCAAAAAATGCTTTTTCTTTGTCCATTAAATTGCACGCTGATTTAGTTTTGCCAATATTTTCAAAACGAACTCGGTTTTTATCTAAATCTCTTAGCGTACCAAAATAACGATTGCACGGACTTTGACCAAATACTTTTCGCTGAGCAAAGTCCAAGGTCATGGTTGCTTCAAAGTCTTTGGCTTCGAGTCCATTATTTTTATTAATAAAATCCGTGAAAATCCATTCTGTTGCCCGACTTTTGTTAATGGGTGGCAAAGGTATCACTGCCGGTGTTGAACTCGCAATTTTGTTAGAATCGATGGCCGTTTTACTAATTATGCGTTTCAAAACGTATTTAAACATTGAACCATCTGCTAAGCCTTCGGGAACGTCCACGATTTCTATAAGTAATTGATATTCAAATCCTTGTTCGTGTTTAAAGCCTTCAATTTGGTCGTAAAAATACTCCCAATTTTTCTCTGGGGAGTTCTTTGCCATCATACATTTAAATTTACCTTCGCCCGAACAGTCAACGGTTTTTGCGCCAATAAAGAGCTTTCTGTAGGGTGGTTTTAGCTTAAATTTAGAAGATTTAGTGGGTGCAAAGCTAAAAAAAATAGCACTCAAACAAATTAACCACGTGACTTTCATATAATATTTATGGGTTTTTAACAATTCTCACCTAGTGACGTAAAACCTATAAAAATGATACATGATAAAGATTGACGATGGTAATAAATAACAAAAGCCCCAAATTTCTTTGGAGCTTTGTAAGGCACGGTTAAATAGTTATGAAAGAGATTTGTTTATTTCGCAATAAAAATACTTGTCTGAATGGAAAAATCTGGCAATTATGATGTTTTTTATTGAGATTGTTACAAATATACAGCAAAGGTAAAATTTTTCTCCAAATAAAATATAACTTTCCTAATTATATTTTTCACTTTATGAATAAATTTTAAGTTTTCTTCAATGCAAGTAACGCTGATATTTTTCATAAAATCAAAAATGCTAGATTAATTTTTTGGATAGATAATCATTATACAAAAAAAAATCCTTTCTTCACAGAAGAAAAGATTTATGGAAATAGCCAAAAACAATCTCAATATTAAATTTTTAAAGATTTTATTGAAATTCAAATCCTTAAAAATTATAGTCAGGTTAAGTGCTAAATTTTATAAATTTGTTGATGAAGTGGCAATCATTTCTTCAAAATCTATGCTTGACGATTTATTTTAAATGTTCTAAGCAATTATGCTTAGAACATTAGCTTAAATTATTTAAAAAAAATATTTGGTGTGTCGAGTGATATTTTTATTGAAATGATTATTCGATGTTACTACCTAAAATTATAAGGACAAATAATATTGAAATAAACTTTTTGACGAAATGATATTTTCTTAAAATCATACAATTTAATATTTAATAAAGTACAAATAATTTAAGACGAAATTATTTAGATGTTTTGTTTATAGAAAATGATAATTGAGGTAATAATCAGTAAATCAATGAGTTGTGAGTATATATACTTAATTTTTTTTAAATAAAACTATTCATTAATTTGTATTAAATCAAGCAATAATAATTCTCATATTCATGCAAGATCCCGCTTTACAACAACTTCGCTATCCCATTGGCACATTTCAAAAACCCACAGAAATCTCCCCAGAAATGCTATTGGGTTGGATTACTGACCTTGAAAATCTTCCCGAATTACTCCGTAAATCGGTAGAGGGGTTGAGCGAGCAACAATTATTACTGCCTTACCGTCCAGAAGGATGGACAATCAGGCAGACGGTTAATCACGTGGCGGATTCTCATGCGAATGCTTTTATTCGGTTCAAATTGGGTTTGACGGAAGATGTTCCCACCATAAAACCTTACGAAGAACACTTGTGGGCGGAATTGGAAGATGGCAAAAATGCGCCCATCGAATGGTCGCTGACGATGTTGGATGTCATGCACAAACGTTGGATAATGTTATTAAAATCTATGACGGATGTACAATTTACACGCCAATTTAGGCATCCCGAAACTAAGCAGTTGAATACCTTGAAAACAGTAACGGGTATGTATGCTTGGCACAGTAAACATCATACGGCTCATATTACCGAACTACGTAAACGAATGGGTATTTGAACCGATTACTCATTAGCATAACATAAATCCTAACCATTAGTCGTTACTAAAACGAACACATAAAACTATGATAAAAACGAACGCCTTCATCAAAGCAAAGATAATTAAGTTTAGTTTTTGGAGAATATTGCTTTTCTCTATCTTCTTGACCATGCTATCTGTTTTCTCGAATTCTTGCTATGCTCAATCCTTTTTTTCGCAATTGTTTAAATCAGATGGTTCGAGGAAAAAAAGTTTGTACGAAAAACATTCTGCTATTTCTTTCGGAATCGGTACGTCCAACTATTACGGTGATTTAGCTCCTTATAATCGTCCTATACAATCAACGTTACAAAATATTAACTGGAATTTTGGCGTGGATTTTACTCGTCATTTTACCCCACATTTTAGTGGTCGTGCCAGCCTTACGTGGGTTCGACTTACGGGTGATGATAATAAATTTGAAGGAGTGGGCAGTTTAGCACAACTGTATATGCGGAATGCTCATTTTAGAAATGATGTACAGGAATTAGCACTTTCTGGAATCTATAATTTTATTCCTGAATCTAGAAATTATCGCAATCGTCCTAAATTGAATCCCTATCTATTCGCTGGAATTGGCGTTTTTCATCATAACCCCATGGCAAAAGTTCCCATCGATTATGCGGGTTCGGAGGCTTCTCCAGGAGAATGGGTAAGTTTGCAACCACTCAATACCGAGGGGCAAGGATTGCCAAATTATACCGACCAACCTTATAATTTGGTGAACGTAAGTATTCCATTTGGGGCTGGTGTAAAATATAAATTGGATAAAAATTGGGATCTAGGATTTGAGGTGGGTATTCGATATACTTTTTCTGATTATTTAGATGATGTGGGCGGATATTTTGCTGATAAAGCAGATTTAATGGGAATTAGTAGTTTATCAGCCGCCATGGGACATCGTGAAAATGAAAAAATTGCGGCTTTGTCAGGGCGTGACCGTGAGTCTTTTGCCAGGGCGTATTATGCGACAAGGGTAAATCCTGCTTTTTCAGACCCAAATTTGTCTCCCATTAGTAGTTTTCCAGAATTGAACGCAACGATTGGGGGTGTAAGAAACAGTTCTTCAAAATTGAATGATATGTATATTCTGACGAGTTTCAAAATTATTTATCATATTGCGCCTAGCATAAAATGTCCTGTGATTCGATAGAATCGGTCAACGGTGAATGGTCAACGGTGAACGGAACACGAAGTGCATTTATCTTGTACTACGTTCTGTTCACCGTTTGCCATTTACCATTTACTGTTCACCGATTACCAATATTTTCACCTATAAATTTGCCATTCTCCTCTGCTTTCATTAAATTTAGGTAATAACCGAAACCAATATTCATTCACCAATTACAACAATTATCAAACCGTGGAAGTCTCAGCAATTGATTTAGAACAAGAAAGAAAGGAAATCCTCAAACGGTACAGAAAATTACTTCATACCGCCCGTCCATACCTCCAAGATGATGATGCAAAACTGATTAAAAAAGCCTTTTTGATGTCAGCAGAAGCTCACAAAGACATGAGGCGGAAATCGGGTGAACCTTATATTTATCATCCGATTGCCGTTGCCCAAATTTGTGTGGAGGAAATTGGCTTGGGTTCAACCTCCATTATGTGTGCTTTATTGCACGATGTCGTGGAGGATACAGAAATCAGCTTGGATGAAATTGAAGTAGATTTTGGGAAGAATGTTGCTAAAATTATTGACGGATTAACCAAAATTTCGGGTGTTTTTGACTACGGAAGTTCGCAACAAGCCGAGAATTTTCGGAAAATGTTATTAACCCTTTCGGATGATATTCGAGTAATCTTAATCAAGCTCGCCGACCGTCTTCATAATATGCGGACTTTGGGAAGTATGGCTCGAGATAAGCAACTCAAAATCGCTTCTGAAACGTTTTATTTGTACGCTCCGCTCGCTCACCGATTGGGTTTGCACGCCATTAAATCCGAATTAGAGGATTTATGTTTGAAATATACCGAACCCGAAGCTTACAAAGATGTTGCCCGAAGACTGAAAGAAACCAAAAGTTCCAGAGAGAATTTTATTCAAAATTTCATTCGTCCCATCGAAAAAGATTTGACGGAAATGGGTGTTAAACACGTGGTAAAAGGTCGCCCGAAATCCATTTATTCGATTTATAATAAACTCAAAAGGAATAATACACCTTTCGAGGAAATTTATGACCTTTTTGCGGTTCGGGTAATTTTGGATGTGCCGACTGAGCAGGAAAAAGCCGCTTGTTGGGCGGTGTATTCGATGGTAACTGACCATTATAAACCCAATCCCGACCGTTTGAAGGACTGGATTTCTACGCCAAAATCAAACGGTTACGAATCCTTGCACACGACCGTCATGGGCGGAGGCAAACGTGGACGTTGGGTGGAAGTGCAAATCAGAACGGTGCGAATGGATGAAATTGCCGAAAAAGGTTTTGCCGCTCACTGGAAATATAAAGGGAACGATACCCGTACTAATACCGCTTTTGAATCGTGGTTAAGTCAAATTCGGGAGGCTTTGGATTCTAATGATAAATCCCAATCAGCCGTTGATTTGGTGGATGATATTCGCAGTAGTTTGTACAATGAGGAGGTTTTTGTTTATACCCCAAAAGGTAAATTGGTGGTGTTGAAAGAAGGAGCAACGGCTTTAGATTTTGCTTTTGAAATTCATACGGAAGTTGGAGCAAAATGTATTGGAGCGAAGGTAAATAATCGTTTAGTACCACTGAGTCACAAGATTAAAACGGGGGATATTATTGAATGTATGACCTCGCCGAAGCAAAAACCTTCGGAAGATTGGCTGAAGTTTGTGGTAACAACCAAGGCGAAATCTCGGATTAAGGATTATATCAAAGAAGCCAATAAATCACACGTGGTGATGGGGCGTGATATGATTGAACATCGTTTGAAAGTATTAGGCATTTCTCCGTTAACTTTGGAGGTTACCAACCAATTGCGAGCCTATTTCAATGCCAAAGATTCCAATGATTTATTCTATCGTTTTGGGAAAGGGTACGTGCAATTGGATGAGTTGAAACGCTGGAAATTAGACCGTGAAGCCCACGAACGCAAGCAAGAAGCGAAGTCAATCAAAGAGCCATTGACGGATTTAAAATCAATCACTAAGGCCTTGAAAAAACTGCACGGTGATAAGAAAAATGCCGATGGAATTTTGATTGGGGAAGATATGGATAAGATAGATTACACGCTGGCCAAATGTTGTAATCCCATTGCGGGCGATGATGTTTTTGGGTTTGTAACCATCAACGAGGGCATTAAAATTCACCGAACCTCCTGCCCAAATTCAACGGAATTGCTTTCCAGGCACGGCGATCGAGTGATGAAAGCCTTCTGGACGAGTCAGATTTCAATGTCGTTTTTGGCTCATTTAGTCATCAGAGGCATGGACAGAATGGGCTTGATGAATGATGTAACAAGGGTGATTTCTCAAGAATTAAAAGTCAATATTCAAAGCCTTTCGATTGGCGTGAAAGAAGGAATTTTTGAAGGAAAAATTGCTTTGATGGTGAGTGATACCATTCATTTAGAAAAATTAGTAAATTCTTTAGAACAAGTGGAGGGAGTGATTGAGGTGGAGCGTGGGGAGTGATGGGGGAAATATAGTACGATAAATGCCATCTAAAACAAATTTAGAGGGCATTTTAACCGACTATATTTGATTTACCTAATTTTCCGAAGCTCTTGTTGATATAATTTTAGACAAGTAAAAATAATGTTTATTTCATTTTTAATCAATGAAGGATGTGGATAACTTGGGATAGCTCCTTTTTTTTTATGAGTATGAGCGAAATTATTTCTATAAACTTTCAAATTACCAAGTTTTGCTTTCAGTGTTGTTAAATCTCCATTTATTTCTAAGGTAGTATCTATTTTAGAAACATTTATAAGTCCAACTGTATGTATAACCATCTTTCTGAAATTAGTTGTATAATCAAATCCAAAAGTACGAGTTATTACATCCTGAATTTCTCTCCGATTTGAAGGATTTGGCAATCTACGGATATGGTAATCATGTATGATACTATCCATCGTTTCTTCAATCCAACCACAGGCTTCTAAAACAGTTAATTTTGCATAAAAGAATTCCCGTTTACTGGAAAGTGAATTGTTAAAAAGTATCTCTAATTCACTAATATTTTGTAGAATATTCCCCTTTTTTATAGCCATTTAATTATTCAGAAAATAGGTTGATAGAAG
>JBBAKZ010000127.1:0-7899 GCA_040403275.1 Arcicella sp.
GACTTTCCACTAAAGTATTATCAGTAATTGATAAAATTAAATGCCAAAAAATTAAGGATTTGTCGTTATCCACCTTTAAAGTTTCCCTACGAGAACCGCAGGTAAGATTTGCGGAAAATTGGCGTTTTAGACCTTGGGTTTTCAAAACACTTTTTGGCGATTATCCGGCCGAAATTAAAGCCCTTCGCCTTGGAAATAACATCCTGATTGGTACGCCATGTGACTATTCGGGTGAACTAATGCCCGAGGTTTTGAAGGTAGCTAATCGTAAAAATCTAAATTTAATTGTTACCAGTTTTAATGGAGGATACGTTGGGTATATCACCCACGACCGCCATTACGGGTTAAATTCTTACGAAACACGAGTCATGAATTGGTATGGTCCACAAAATGGAGTCTACTTCCAAAATATTCTTCAGAAGATTCTGAATAAGATTTAACGATTTACATCGAAGTAAAAGCAACGAAAGGTTTCTAATTGACTTAAACATTGTAACAATCAATTTTTAAGCATAAAATAACACACTAAATAAAATTTTATAAGTAAATTGCACCCTAATTCACCCAAAAAAAGACATCAACAAAAATCTTCGATAAAATAAAATCACTAATAATAAATTCTTTATATTTTATATAATTTTTTCCATGATGATTCTATATTTCCACACATACTGACAAAAAATATGAACTATCAACCATCAGATTATCTTCCAGTTCTTGTACAGTTAGGAGCAGCTTTAGCATTTATTGTTGCAACGATGCTCGCAACTCACTGGCTTGGACCAAAGCGTCATAGTAAACTCAAAGACGATGTTTTTGAATGCGGTATCGAATCAATTGGGGATGCTCGCACGCCGATTTCTGTCAAATACTTTTTGGTAGCAATCCTTTTTGTCTTATTTGATGTCGAAATTATTTTTATGTATCCTTGGGCCGTAAATTTTATGGGCTGGATAAAATCATCATCAGCATTGGCAATGGATATGTTTTTAGAAATGATTGTTTTTATGGGTTTGTTATTGGCAGGATTTATTTACGTCATCAAAAAAGGCGTTTTAACTTGGGAGAAATAGGATGTACACTGATTCTCCAGAATTGGCTGACAAACAATCAAAAACATAAAACCTTTCCACAAAACAGGTTGTTGAATTGATAAAAATACGCAGTTTAAATACTGATAAAAATACAATGAGCGATAGAATAATAAAAACAGTTGATGCGCCCGCTGGGCTTGAAGGACAAGGTTTCTTCGCTGGAAAATTAGACGATTTTGTGGGGCTTGCTCGGGCTAATTCACTTTGGCCACTTCCATTTGCCACTTCATGTTGCGGGATAGAATTCATGGCTACTGCTGGTTCTCACTATGACATTTCACGTTTTGGTTCCGAGCGTATGTCATTCTCTGCCCGTCAAGCAGATATTTTAATGGTTATGGGAACAATTTCTAAGAAAATGGGTCCTGTTCTTAAACAAGTGTATCTTCAAATGGCAGAACCACGTTGGGTACTTTCAGTAGGTGCATGTGCTTGTTCTGGTGGTATTTTTGATACCTATTCAGTATTACAAGGCATCGACAGAATTATTCCCGTTGATGTGTACGTGCCAGGTTGCCCACCCCGTCCAGAACAGATTTTGGACGGTTTTATGCAAATCCAAGAAATAGCTAAATCAGAACAAAGAAGACGTAGAGAATCAGATGAATACAAAACATTATTAGCTTCTTATGGAATAGAGTAACGATTATCAGTTGTCAATTAACAGTGAATAATTATCAAAAATTAGAAAAATGATAATTACGGACAGTTAATTGTTAATGATTAATTGTTAATTGTTAATTGAAAAAAATGAGCAACGAAAAAATAGCACAAGACCTAGTAGCACAATTTGGCGAAGAGAGAATCTATGGCATTGTAGAAAATTACGGATTGTTAAACGTAACCACTACTACCGAGACAATTATTCCCTTGATGCACTATTTATATCAACATCCAACTTTCAAATTCCAATTTTTGACTGATTTGGCTGGAATTCACTTTCCACAAGTTCCAAGTCATGAGTTTGGTGTAATTTACCACTTGCATAGTCTCGAAAATAACGTAAGATTAATCATTAAACTTTATGTTACCAGAGAAGATATTTCAGTACCAACATTGACAGGCTTGTACGCAAGTGCCAATTGGATGGAACGGGAAGCCTTTGATTTCTACGGAATTATCTTTACTGGTCACCCAAAGATGGTTAGAATTTTGAATATGGAAGATATGGACTATTTCCCAATGCGTAAAGAATATCCATTGGAAGATGCTACTCGTGAGGATAAAATTGATGCTCTGTTTGGTAGATAAAAAATTCAAATTATGGCTGAAATAGCATTAGTGTCAAACCCATTCGTGGGATTAACAAAGACACAAGAAAATAAAAAATTTGTGAACGACCTAACAACTTTGAACTTAGGCCCAACACATCCGGCAACGCACGGAATCTTCCAAAACATCCTAACGATGGATGGGGAAACCATTATTGATGCTGAACAAACAGTTGGCTACATTCATCGTGCCTTTGAAAAAATCGCGGAACGCCGTCCGTTTTATCAACTCACTACTTTAACCGACCGAATGAACTACTGTTCGTCGCCCATCAATAATATGGGATGGCATTTAACAGTAGAAAAATTACTCGGGATTGAAGTACCCAAAAGAGCCCAATACATCAGAGTAATTATGATGGAATTGGCTCGTATTGCCGACCATTTAATTTGTAATTCAATCTTGGCGGTAGATACCGGTGCTTTGACGGGCTTCCTATATGTAATGCAATGGCGTGAACATATCTACGAGATTTACGAAGAAATGTGTGGAGCAAGATTAACGACCAATATGGGGCGTTTTGGTGGGATGGAGCGTGATTTATCCAAAGAAGCCATTCGTAAAATCAATGTTTTATTAGATGATTTTCCAAAAGTATTACTAGAATTTGAAGGACTCGTAAAACGTAATCGTATTTTCATGGATAGAACAATTGATGTAGGTTCTATTTCAGCAGAACGAGCTTTGAACTACGGTTTCACGGGACCAAATTTAAGAGCAACGGGTGTGGATTATGACGTGCGTGCCATGAACCCGTATTCATCTTACGAAGATTTTGAGTTTGAAATACCGGTCGGAACGAAGGGTGATACTTACGACCGTTTCTTGGTACGTGGCGAAGAAATTTGGCAAAGTCTTAATATAATTAAGCAAGCCTTGCAAAATCTTCCCGAAGGTGCTTTCCACGCTGATGCTCCGCACTATTACTTACCAGACAAAGAACAAGTGTATGGTAACATGGAAGCATTAATTTATCATTTCAAAATTGTCATGGGAGAAATTGATGCGCCAGTTGGTGAAGTTTATCAGTCAGTTGAAGGTGGAAATGGAGAACTGGGATTCTATCTAGTATCAGATGGAGGAAGAACGCCATACCGTTTGAAATATCGTCGTCCAAGCTTTATTTATTACCAAGCATTTCCCGAAATGATTGTCGGCACTACGCTTTCAGATGCCATCGTAACGATGTCTTCGCTGAACGTAATTGCTGGAGAATTAGATGCTTAATTTCTAAAAAAGGAGGTTATTATGACCAGCACACAATGGCAAAATTTAGTATCTGAATCATATTATGAAACGATAACTTCGATTGAAGAACGTATCAAAAAATATGATTATTCCGAAGCACTTATTGGATTGGAACATCTTTATCAAAACATGGCTAAAAAAGATAAACGTGAATTTAGAACATTTTTAGAGTTAGTAATGATGCACGTTTTGAGATGGAAATATCAGCCTGAAAAGCGTTCAAGTAGTTGGGTAAAGACTATAAGAAATGCTCGAAAAGAAATGCAAATAATACGTGAAGATGTGCCAAGTATTACTCAAAGTTATGTAAATGAGATTTGGGAGAGTTGTTTTCAATCAGCTGTTGAAGAGGCTATATATGAAATGAAACTTCCAAAATTAGAAATAAAGAACTTTCAACCAGCTTTACTTACTCAGTTAGAAGTTTTTGAAGATGAATATATTTTTGAAGAACAATCATAAGAGGAGGTTTTTATGGAAACAGTTCACGATTCTGATTTTTAGTGGCAACATCACACTAATTATTGGTAACGGAAGTCTTCTTAGTTGCGGAGTTAGCGCTGGAAAACAATTTTATCAAAGGCTCGTTGCGATATTTAAGAAGTTCAAGAAGAAACTCTTCGATTACCAAAAAACAATTGAATCTCAGTTGAATAAAGTATTCATCAAGGCCATGAGATAATCAGCCCTTTAAATGAATTTGAATAATCCATAAAAATAAAATTTTAATCTTGAACCGCTTGATTGGGAAGAAGTTTTTGAAAAAAAATACTATGTAGCAGATGAAGATTAATGTTTTCAAATAAATTATTAAATACCTGATTGTTAAATATTTACGTAAATAGATAATCGTAAATCCAACATCAAAAAATTTAAAAATGACCCATACGCAAACGATACAATTTCCAGCTTCAACGTTGGATAAAGTTCACGAAATAATTAATCGTTATCCAATAGGAAAACAAAAATCAGCTTTATTACCAATTCTGCATTTAGCCCAAGCAGAATGGAAATGGTGTTCGCCTGAAGTAATGGACTATGTGGCTGGTTTACTAAAACTTAGCCCGGTGGAAGTTTACGAAGTTGCTTCATTTTACACGATGTTTCACCTCGAACCCGTTGGAAATCATGTGATTGAATACTGCCGTACGGGTCCTTGTTGTTTGATGGGCGGCGTGGAAGTTTATGACCACTTGAAAACAAAATTAGGAATTGAAACGGGCGAAACCACTACCGATGGTAAGTTTACTATTAAAGAGGTAGAGTGTTTAGCGGCTTGTGGATGGGGACCCGTTTTTCAAATTCGTGAGCAATTTTATATGAATTTGACTACTCAGAAAGTTGATGAAATAATTGACGAGTTGTCGAAATAAAACCAGTTAAGTTTATGCTTAACATACCTTTACATATTGGCGTAAATGCACCGAGAGAACATCAAAGGGTAATCACTAAATTATCTGCTCAACTTTATTGGCTTTTTATACATGGTGAAATTGCCGTTGAACCTTTAGTAGAGGCAATGATTAATGAGTCAGAATCAAGCCCAACGCCTGATGTTATGATGTTGGATAATGTTCGGGATGAAATAAAAGTAATCATAGGAAGTTACATCCACGACAGGTGTTAAAAAAGACTTCAATAAAATTGCTGAGTTGATGTTAGATTATTAAATAGAAGAAGGATTTATTTATGATTACAAGAAATACCTTTGGAGAAAATATAAAAATGGCATAGGAGAAATTTTTGACAATCCGTCTTTTTGTGATACAATAGGCTACGACTTAAACGATTTTGTGAAATAAAGTACAACATGAAAATATTAACCGAACATATTGACGTTCAAGGCATTGAAACCATTGACGTTTTCAGAAAACACGGAGGGTATGCTGCCGTGGAAAAAGCCATTAAAAAAATGACTCCCGATGAAGTTACTGAGGAAGTAAAAAAATCAGGACTTCGTGGACGTGGTGGTGCAGGCTTTCCGATGGGGATGAAGTGGTCATTTTTGGCAAAACCAGACGGAGTACCTCGTTACTTAGTTTGTAATGCCGACGAATCTGAACCCGGAACTTTTAAAGACCATTATTTGATGATGAAATCGCCTCATACTTTAATTGAGGGAATGATTGTTTCATCGTATGCTTTGGGTGCAAATACTTCTTACATTTACATTCGTGGAGAATTAATGTATGTGGCAACCATTCTTGAAAAAGCTATCCAAGAGGCAAAAGATAAAGGATTGTTGGGTAAAAATATATTGGGTTCAGGTTATGACCTTGAACTTCATGTACAATTAGGCGGAGGAGCGTATATTTGTGGAGAAGAGACCGCTCTATTGGAATCATTAGAAGGAAATAGAGGAAATCCACGTAACAAACCACCATTTCCAGCGGTCAAAGGTTTGTGGCAATGTCCAACGGTTGTCAATAACGTAGAATCAATTGCGGCAACTTCTTGGATTGTAAATAATGGAGGAGATGAATATGCTAAAATTGGAATCGGTCGTTCAACGGGAACAAAATTAATTTCCGTTTCTGGACACGTCCGTAAGCCCGGAGTTTATGAACTGCCTTTGGGATTATCCGTTGAAGATTTTATTTATTCTGATGATTGGTGCGGAGGGATCAGAGCTGGACATAAACTGAAAGCCGTGGTGGCCGGAGGTTCTTCTGTTCCGATTTTACCAGCAGAATTAATCTTGAAAACGACTAACGGTGAAAATCGTTTAATGACTTACGAATCACTTTCAGACGGTGGTTTTGCTACTGGAACCATGTTGGGTTCGGGAGGTTTTGTGGTAATGGATGAAACGACTTGTATTGTTCATAACACTTTAACATTTGGCCGTTTCTATCACCACGAATCATGCGGACAATGCTCGCCATGTCGGGAAGGAACCGGATGGATGGATAAAGTTTTATACCGAATTGAACACGGAAAAGGCCGCAAAGAAGATATTGATTTGTTGGTAGATGTTGCCAAAAAAATAGAAGGAAATACCATTTGTCCTTTGGGAGATGCCGCCGCTTGGCCCGTTGCTGCTGCCATTCGTCATTTCCGTGATGAATTTGAATGGCACATTGATCATCCAGAAAAAGCTACCCAAAAAGGAGCCGTTTTCATGCGTGAAGGAGCAAGTTGGTCGTTGTAATTTTGCATAAACTTTATGACAGAACTTTTAAAAAATATCGAAATAAATCACGCCGTAATGCTTGGAAAACCTGTTATAAAAGGAACAAGAATTACAGTTGAATTAATCCTAAGAAAAATCTCAGGTGGATATTCGTTTGAAGATATTTTAGAAATGTATCCTCAAATACAAATTAAAGACATTTTGGCTTGTGTAGAATATGCAGCTTCGGTTATTTCACATGAAGAATACTTAATGAGTGCATAATGATAATAGCGGATGAATGTGTAAATGGAAAATTAGTCACGGCTTTACGAGAAGGTGGATATGAAGTAAATTATATTAGTGAAATCGATAGTGGAATTCCTGATATTCAAGTTTTGAAAACCTCCGAAAAATTGAAAGGAATTCTGATTACAGAATATGCTGATTTTGGAGAATGGGTTTTTGCTCATAAAACAACTTCCGTAACAATTATTTTTTTGAGATATGAAAAAGAAGACTTTTACACAATTCAAAAATATCTTATAGAATCCTTGAAAGAAATTGAAAAAGAAGACGCAAGACAATTTATTACGATAAATAAAAATAAAATTAGGTATAGACGTATTTGATTTATTATAAACGATAGATGAAAGTTACAATAGATAATATTACGATTGACGTAGAACCAGGTACTACCATCATGCAGGCGGCTCGCCAAATTGGTTCGCACGTTGCACCTCCTGCCATGTGCTATTACGAACCACTGAAAGGTTCGGGGGGTAAATGCCGTGGTTGTTTAGTAAAAGTAACCGCTGGTTCTGAAAAAGATCCTCGCCCAATGCCAAAATTGATACCTTCTTGCATTACACAGGTTCAAGACGGTATGGTCGTGGAAAATACCATCAGCGAACAAGTGTTAGAAACCCGAAAAGGTATCGTAGAATTTTTGTTATTAAATCACCCTTTGGATTGTCCAGTTTGTGACCAAGCGGGCGAATGCGATTTGCAAAATTTTGCCTTTGAACATGGTGTATCTAAAACTCGAACAGTTGAAGAAAGAAATACTTTTGAACCCGTAGATTTAGGTCCATACATTAAACTGAACATGAACCGTTGTATTTTGTGTTACCGCTGCGTTTATACGGCTGACCAAATTACTGACGGAAGAGT
>JBBAKZ010000128.1:0-7875 GCA_040403275.1 Arcicella sp.
CGTAAATATACTCATCTGATGGAACGCCAGGATAGCCGGGGAAATAATATCCTGTTACATCAATGGCTTCAATATTTTGGAAAGCACACCAATCCAAAAGTTCAGGCAATGTCAATGTTGGTTTGTTATCAGGCTGACCTTTTCCTATTAATAAGTCATTGAACGAATAGGCATTTAAAGCCAGTTTTATATGAGTATCGGGCATTTTTTTTGTTTCTTGCCCAAATGAAATAGAAAAACTTGTCGCCGATAAAAATAGACCCAAGATGATAGATTTTGGAAGTTTATACAACATATCCTTTTTTAAAAATTGGTTATTCATTTTTTTATGTTTTTAATATTAAAATTTAATTTAAATGATTTATTTTAATTACAATCCAGTATATATTCCTTCATTTGCACCCCAGCCATCATTTTGTTTCAGAACTCCATTGCTCAAATTAATTTGACTCTGAGGAATAGGCAATAATCCTTTCGTTTCAGGTCTATATCTGATGGTTATTTTATCAGCAACACCAAATTTGAATACTGGTACGTCTGTTTTATATTTCGTAATTTGCTGGTCAACAATTTTCCATCTAAGTAAATCAAACCAACGCATACCTTCAAAAGCGAACTCATGTCGTCTTTCATCTTGAATATTCGCTAATGTTGCAGGCAAAAAATACGGCGTCCCTGCGATAGGAGTATTACCCCCATTTTTTAAATATGCCCTTGACCTTACTCTATCAAAGTAGGTTTGAGCATTTGGACTGCCTAATTCGGCTGCCATTAATAAAACATCTGAAAAACGAATGATATATTGACCAACTGTAGCATCTGCAGTGCCATTTTTTGTAGCAATACCATTCAGAATAGTGTTTGCTGCCGTTCGTTTTCCATCAACCAAGACGTAGATTTGACAATATTTTTTTTGTAAAAATCCAGTTTCTTCCACATTACTTTGAGAATTAAAATAAAATTTGCCAGAATTAGCAGCTGGAGTCGTACTAAATGCAATGCCTTCGGTATCCGCATCTTTTACATTCCAAATTGAGCCTTTTTTTCTAAGGTCGGCATCGTCCCATTCAGTATATACTTTTGGATTAACAGCACTCATACTACTGCCAGCACCAAATGGGATTATTCCTGGAACGGTACAAGATACACTATTTGCAAAACGATTCCATTGATTATTAGTGCCTAATGCCGAAAATGAAATCATATAAATAGATTCGTTATTGTTGCCTTTTTCGCCTACGTAATTTAATTTGTTGTCTCTGGCAAACTTATAATCAGTCGTAGCTAACGAATAAAGCCAAAGATTTCGGTGGTCGTCTATCAAGCCATAACCACTTGTGTTTATCACTTCGGTCAAATATTCCAAGGCCTTCGCTTTATTTATTGAACCCCCATCAACAAGAGGAAGATCTTGTTTGCTGTAAAGACCAGTATAAAACAAGAAAACTCTACCCATTAATGACTCTGCTGCCCATTTGTTGGCATTGAATAATTCATTTGATTTATTGAGTTTTGCGAAAGTCGTTGCAGGCAAGGATTCGATAGCAACTTTTAAATCACTCGCAATTCTTGCAAAACAAGCATCAACCGTAGCTCTTTCAGGATTATCTGAAATAGTAGTGGTTTTTAATGGCACACCTCCAAATAATCGACAAAGGTCAAAATACATAGCCGCTCTTAAAAATGATGCTTGTCCACGATAAATGCTTTTCTGAGCATCTGTTAAGCCAGAACCGTTTTTTTCTAAACTTTCTAAAACAAAATTTGCTCTAAAAATTCCTTTGTAATAGTTCTGCCACGAAGACAGAAATTGGTCAAGATTTCTTACTTGGTATCTTTCAAATGCCCTAACCATGGGATCGTCAAATAAAGCTCGTCCATTAGCGATATAATCATCATCCAAATAAGATGCGATTCCTAAAAAACTATCTATTTGATTGAAATGGGCATCACGTTGAGCCGAATAAACCGCAGCAATTGCTTGGTCAAAATCATTTGCGTTAATTGGAAAGGTTGCATTTGTTTTTTCCACTAAATCTTTGGTATCTAAAAAATCTGAGCAACCTGTCCAAAAAACAGTGGATATTATTATTAAAATTATCGTTATCGTTTTCATTGTTTAATAATTTTTAGGATGAATAATCGAATTAAAATTTAATAGAAATGCCCATTAAATAAGTACGAGCCAAGGGATATGGAGCTGAATCAACACCACCAGCCCAGTTCCCACCATTTTTTCCACCATTTCCAACTTCTGGATTAAACCCTTGATATTTAGTTAGCGTAAATATGTTTTGACCTGACAAATACAATCTGAGATTTTGTAATGAAGATTTTTTCAAAATATTTTTAAAATTATATCCAACGGTTAAATTGCTCATTCTAAGGTAACTAGCATCTGAAACAAACCTATCGCTCAAGGTTATATCTTGAGTACTTCCTATATTAATTCTGGGTACTGTATTAGAAGTACCTTCGCCATGCCATCTGTCGAGCTGTGAAGTAGCCCAATTGTAAGTGCCGTGATTAATATTATTGAAATAGCTCCAAATTACTTGATTCCCTGCCACTCCATTGACAATGGTAGTAAAATCAAACCCTTTATAAGCGCAAGTCAATGTGAGTCCAAAAATATAATTTGGATTAGGGTTGCCTAACATAGTATTGTCATTTTGGTCAATGACCCCATCATTATTCCTATCAACGTATCTGATGTCGCCTGGTTGAGCAGATGGCTGAATAACTTTTCCTTCTGGATTTTTATTATTCAGCACTTCAGTGGCATTTTGAAACAGGCCATTTGTTTGCAAGCCCCAAAAATAACCAATTGGCTTACCGACTTCGGCTCTATACGTTTCCTTTTGGTCAGCGTGTAAGGCTGCATTTGGTCCGTGTATGATACCTTCTGAATTGGCAATTCTGGTTACCACATTATTTTGATTTGAAAAATTGGCAGAAATACCGTAGTTGAAATCGCCAATTTCATCATTAAATGATAGAGCAATTTCATATCCACGGTTTTGGACATCACCACCGTTAATAAATGGTGCTCCAGTACCATCCGTTGCTAAGATAGGTGCTTGAATCAACCAATCTTTGGTAAGCTTATTATACCAATCAAAAGTTAAACCGATTTTGCTTTTTAGAAACCGAGCATCAAATCCAAGGTCAGTTTGAACGGAAGTCTCCCAACTTACATCAGGATTTGGTAAAATATTGGGGAATCCTCCAATGTCAAATTTCGTTTTATCACTATATCTAAAAAATGGAGCGTTAGTGAAGGAAATGGTAGAAAGATACTGAAACGGACTAATGGTTTGATTTCCGTTTTGCCCCCAACTTGCTCTAATTTTAAAAAAATCAACATACTTTGTGAAATTTTTCATGAATGACTCATTTGTAACCGCCCATCCAGCAGAAAGAGAAGGAAAAAATCCCCAACGCTTGCTTGGAGCAAAGTTTGATGAACCGTCAGCTCTTAAAACGCCAGTGAACAAAAAAGTTTGTTTATAGTCATAACTAAATCTTCCAAAAGTTGATAATATATTAGATTCACCGAGTGGTGAGCCTGTCAGAATAGTGAAAGAAGGGTCGATTGTTTTATTATTTGTTAAATAGGCAAAATCAAACTCATTGAAAAGAGAACGACCATTACTACCACTTAAAGATTCTCCAATACCAGATTTTTCGGCAGAAACGCCTACCATCACATCAAAATTGTTGCTTTCTTGAATTTTAAAATTATAACTCAAGGTATTATCAAAAATCCACTTTAAACCCATTCGGAGTGATTGCGTAGTTCTGTCCATCGTATTTACAAAATAACTCGTGGCAGTTGTTGCCGACAACAAATATGCTGGCACATAGCTTCTCTCAGCTGTTGTATAAGGATTTATACCGAAAGATGTTCTAAATATCAACTTTTTAATCGGCTGAAATGTCATATAAATATTTCCGTAGATATTATTATTTCGGCTATTGCTACCTGACTTTTCGTAGTCGAGCCAAGCTAATGGATTTGGAGCGGTTGGTGCTGCACCCGTGGGACTTCCGTATATATTAAAAGGATAATAGGGGTAGATTCCTTGTATTGTTGGATCTGGATTGTAAATTTGAATAACAGGACTTCCACTGGCAACCGAGGCAAAACTGGTTTCATTTCCGGAGCCTTCTGCAATTGTTACATGACGATTTGTATGACTAAAGTTGAGATTTTCCCCTATTTTCAGCATATCAAAATTACTTCCTTTTAATAAAGTAAATTCAGTATTTATACGGAAACTAAATCTATCAAAAGTTGGAGTAGCTGGTTTTCCTACTATCCCCTCTTCTGAGTTGACAGATAATCCCATGGAATAAATGGCCTGATTTGAGCCACCTGAAATATTGATACTATGGTTTTGAATAGGAGCATTTTTGTTTGAGGTGGCGTCCAGCCAATTGGTGCCATTCCATGTTTGGTTTTTTATATTAGCATACCCTGGTATTAATGGTTCAAAATTTGGAACAGCAATTTTATTGTTGGTGTAGTTTTCGGCCAGAAGCGTCAAGTAGTCATTTGCTCCCAAATAATCAACCTTTTTTGATACATTTTGAACTCCATAAAACCCATCGTAAGATAAAGTCATTTTACCTACTTTCCCTTTCTTTGTGGTAATTAGTAAGACACCATTAGATGCTCTTGAACCGTAAATAGCTGCCGAAGCGGCATCTTTAAGTACATCAAGCGACTCTATTTCTGATGGATTAAGCTGACTTATATCTGCAACAGGCACCCCGTCTACCACAAATAAAGGATTTGAGTTACCCGTTGTGCCTAATCCTCTTATGCTAATTTTAAAACCATCGCCAGGTTGCGCCGATACTTTGCTTATATTTAAACCCGATACTTGCCCTTTTAAGGCATCGAACATTCCGGTAGTATTACGTTTTTGAATTTCTGAGCCTTTCACTTGGCTGGTCGCTCCTGTAATCAACTTTTTCTGTTGTTCACCGTAACCGATGACCACAATTTCTTCTAAATTACTTGAATACGTTTTGAGTACAACCGACAATGTTGAGCGATTACCAACTACTATTTCCTGGGTTTCATACCCAACATAACTAAAAACCAAAATGGCTTTTTCGTCTGCTATCGTTATGGCGAACTCGCCATTTGAGTTTGTATTAACACCACGTTTTGTTCCTTTTAAAACTATACTTACGCCTGGAAGCGTTTCTCCTTTTTCGTCTGCCACTTTTCCACTGATTATTATATCAGCATTCGTGAGGAAAACTTGATTACTAGCGTTTTTTGGGCTTAAATTTTCTACCTCAATATTTTCGTTTAAGGCAACCAACCGTGATAAAACCACTTGGTTATTAAAAACCTTATACTTGATTTTTAACGGAGTCAGAATTTTATCCAAAATCTGTGATAAGGGCTCATTGCTAACGCTTAAGCTATTTTTTTGAGCGTTGGAAATCAATTTGGATCTGTATGTAAATTTTACATCTGCTTGTTTTTCAAGGGCAGATATTACACCTTCTAAATCTTGGTTTTCGATGCGAATACTAATCTTGCGATTGAGTAAATCTTGACCAGAAACGTCTCTTGCCAAGCAAACACCTGCAAAAATCATCGCAATGCAACATTGTATTAGTGATAATTTCATAAGGTGGATGATTTTTTTTTTGAATTGTAAGTTTTTTTTCATTGATTTACTTAGTTTTTGTGAGAAAATTGAGCAAAAACATCCTTCACAACCGAATTAATCGGATGCCGTTTAACTAAAACATTGAAGGAATTTGAATTAGAAGCCGATAACGCCGCAATCGTTATTGGCTTTTTTTAAGAATTTTGTGATCGTTTTTTCATTTACTTTAGGGTTTTTTATTTTAAGAATTAATTTAATTGCAACCATTACCCGTAATTATTATTTGAGCATCAACAATTTTGTAATTTGCCTCAATACCTGCACAGATAATATCTAATTTTTCAAACAGATTTTCATTGGTTAAAGAAGTGGTTAAATGGCAGTTTGAGACTATATCTTTATCAAAAATAATTTTAACGCCATAAGCCCCTTCGATGGCTAAAAAAATCTGTTCAATAGGTGCGTCATGAAAAGAAAATTGTTGTAATTCTTTATCGGTTATAATCACGCTAGGTTTTTCCGTTAATGTTCGAATGAAACGTTTATCTTCTTTGCCATAAATCATTTTTTGATTCGGTGTAAGCACCACTCCATTTATTTCTGGGTCTTGATTTCGAGCAGTATTTTGGGTATATACAGAAACTTTTCCTGTAGCAACGTTTACAATAACTTCTTTATCTTTCTCAAAGGCTTTTACAGAAAAACTCGTTCCTAATACCTTCGTTATTAATCCATTAGCATAAACCATGAAAGGTTTTTTTGGATTTTTGGTTACTTCAAAAAATGCCTCGCCCGCTAAATATACTTCTCTTAGTTTTCCTTCAAAAGTTTTATGATAGCTTAATCGACTATTTGGTTTGAGTAGTGCTGTGCTACCATCGGGAAACTTGACAGCAAGCTCATTTGAAGAAGTGTTGATAATTTCGTTGAGCGGCTTTGGACTATTGGCGGTTAAATTTGAATAAACTGAATTCTCACTTGGAGACACATAAAATTTCCACCAAAAGCCTAGGCCAAGAATCAACACAATTGAAGCCGCAACAGCCCACTTTTTCAAGGAGGATCTAAAAACTATTAGTTCAGATTTCGCATTCAAATCTTCTTCTATACCATTCCAAATAACAGGAATCTCAGCGATTGGAGCTGTCTGTTTTGCGGCTATCGCCAATTGCTGGACGGCTAATTTTGCTTTTTGAATGGTAGTAGATTTAGAAGTTTCATTTTTGATAAATGTATGCCAAAAATTATCCGTTTCAACAGTGGGACATTTCGCCCACTGAATAAAATCATCATCAACTATGAAATCCTCAAATGTGTATTTATTGTATTCTTTCGACATAATCATTCTGTTCTAAGCTCTAAATGAGAACTTTCTGTTTTTGTACTCACTAAAATTTATTTATTTTTAATATTTTTTATACAAAACCAAGAAAGAAACGAAAAGTAACCAAAAAAGATAGAAGAATTGTCGCAATTCGGAAATTGCTCGATGCAGGAGATTTCGGACAGATTGGTTGTTAATTTGCATCATTTCAGCAATTTCTTCAAAGCTAAAATCATGGTAGTATCGTAGTTGGATAATTTCTTGTTGACGTTTGGGAAGTTGTTGAATTGCTCTTTTTAGTTTGAGTAATTGCTCGCTCAATTGTTCAGATTCAATCAAATCATCCTCAATTGACAAAGCACCAATGATATCTTCAAATAGATTTGTACTATCTATTTTCGTATGATTATTTTTCCTAATATCTCCAATAATTTTGTTACGAAGCGAGCGATACAGATAAAATCGAATAGAATCAGTATCGTTCAAATTCATGCGAGTTTGCCAAAGATTCAAAAAGAGGTCTTGGATGCTATCTCGGATGAGTTGCCGGTCGGAAGTAATACGATAACCATAACTCAATAAATCGTCGATGTTCTCTTTATAAATTATCGAAAACGCCTCCCTGTCACCAGATTTGAAAGCTTGCCATAGTTCTAAGTCAGCTATTTTATTTATTTTCAAGATTAAGTATGATTATTCTGAAGTACAAATATAATTTTTAAATAAATATTTTTATAAATATTTAGGACAATCAGATCAAATGATGGAAAATATGCTGTAATTATCTTTAGTTATAATACAACTCTCTAAATTGATTAATTTAGAGAGTTCCTAATAATAAAATGAATCGTATGCACCAAAATGGCATGGTACCCAAAATCGTTACACTTTTTTGCATAAAAAATGCAGAAAATG
>JBBAKZ010000129.1:0-2235 GCA_040403275.1 Arcicella sp.
TCCAAATGAATTAAATATCTAACAATAAACGCGCTGGATCTTCCAATAATTGCTTCACCCGCACCAAGAAACTCACCGATTCCCGACCATCAATAATCCGATGATCATAGGAAAGCGCCAAATACATGATCGGACGAACCACCACCTGGCCATCCACCACCACCGCACGCTCCACAATATTGTGCATGCCCAAAATCGCTACTTGAGGCGCATTGATAATTGGCGTTGATAACATCGAACCAAATACGCCACCGTTGGTAATAGTGAACGTTCCGCCTGACATTTCTTGTAAAGTCAATTTGTTGTTCTTAGCCAAAGTAGCCAAACGAACCACTTCACTTTCAATACCTGCCAAGGATAAGTTTTCAGCGTTTCTGATCACTGGCACCACTAAACCTTTTGGAGCAGAAACGGCAATTGAAATATCACAGAAATCGTTATAAACAATTTCATCCCCATCGATTGAGCCATTCACGGCTGGATATTCTTTCAAAGCAACACAAACTGCCTTGGTGAAAAACGACATAAAGCCTAAGCCAACGCCGTGTTTTTCTTTGAATTTATCTTTATATTTTCCTCTCAAATCCATGATTGGTTTCATGTCAACTTCATTAAAAGTTGTCAACATAGCCGTTTCATTTTTCACTTGAACCAAACGACGAGCCACTGTTTTACGCAATGAAGTCATTTTTTCACGACGTTGATTACGGTTTCCTGAGGTTGAAACCACTGGAGTTGGAGCAGCCGTGGTAGGAGCAGAAGTTGTTGATATTACAACTGGAGCTGGTTTTACCGCACTGTTAGCATCTTCTTTTGTGATACGTCCACCCGCGCCAGTACCTGATACAGTATTTGCATCAATTCCTTTTTCTGCCAAAGCTTTTGCTGCGGCTGGTGAAGCATGTCCTGCAGCATAATTATTGGTTTGAAGAGGATTTTCAACGGTTGCTTGTGGAGGTTCAAGTGGTGCTATATGTGGAGTAACGACCGCACCCGCACCAACGGTAATCGTTGCTACTACGGCACCGATGGCTAAAACAGAACCCTCGGCGGCTACGATATGAAGAATTCCAGCAGATTCAGCAGGAAGTTCAAAAGTGGCTTTATCTGATTCTAATTCACACAAAACTTCATCCATTTTCACGGAATCTCCTTCTTTTTTACTCCAAGCTGAAATGGTTACTTCCGTGATTGATTCTCCCACAGCAGGAACCTTAATTTCAATAACTTTTGTACTGTCGGCTTTCGGCTGTTGGCTTTCGGCTGTTGCTACAGGAGGAGGAACTGATGTTGCTGATACATTTTCGACTTGCTTGCCGTTTTCTGGTTTCTGCTGATTGCCGACTGCCGATTGTTGACCGTTTGGTTCAATCGTACAAATAACGGCGCCAATTGGCAAAGTATCACCTTCTTTGGCAACGATTTTCAAGACTCCTTCTGCTTCGGCAGGAAGTTCAAAAGTGGCTTTGTCTGATTCCAATTCACACAAAACTTCGTCCATTTTTACTAAATCGCCATCTTTCTTATTCCAAGTAGCGATAGTTACTTCGGTTATTGATTCGCCAACGGGCGGAACTTTCATTTCAATTGCCATATCTCAATGCTGGATTGTTTTATCCTTTGTAATGTATTTTTAATAGATTATTATTTAAGCAAACGCTCTTTCCATCAACTCAGCTTGTTCAACTGTATGTACTTTCAAGAAACCCGTGGCAGGAGAAGCTGATTTTTTACGGGCTACTAAACTATCAAATGCCTTCCAACCAAATTCTCTAATCACAAAAGACCAATATCCCATATTTTCTGGTTCTTCTTGTACCCATAAAACCTTTGCTTTTGGATATTTATCTAATTCTGTTTGAACTTTCGTGGCTGGGAAAGGATGTAATTGCTCGACTCTTACAATGGCTACATCATTACGTTTATCTTTTTCTTGTTTTTCCTGCAAATCATAAAAAACTTTTCCGGAACATAACAATACTTTTTTTACTTTCTTCGCTTCTGCGTACGTATCACCGTAAACTTCTTGGAATGAGCCGTCCATAAATTCTGAAATGGGCGACATTACTTTTGGATTACGGAATAACGATTTTGGTGACATTACTACCAATGGTTTACGGAATTTCCAAGTTAACTGACGGCGTAAAGCGTGGAAAATATTGGCTGGTGTGGTCAAATTGGCCACAATCATATTTTCTTCGGCCGCTAATTGCAAAAATCTTTCGGGACGAGCAT
>JBBAKZ010000129.1:2245-7817 GCA_040403275.1 Arcicella sp.
CACCAAACCATTCATTGTTCCCCATTTAGATTCTTGAGAAGCAATAAATTGGTCAATCATGGTTTGAGCACCGTTGGCAAAATCACCAAATTGTGCTTCCCAGATTACCAAAGTATCTGGATTAGCAAGGGCATACCCAAATTCAAAACCTAAAACCGCATACTCAGAAAGTAATGAATTATAGATTTGTAATTGCTCTTGTTCGGCTTGAATATGATTTAATGAAATGTATGATTCATTCGTATTGGCTTCGTGCAAAACGGCATGACGGTGCGAAAATGTCCCTCTCTGCACATCCTGACCCGATACACGCACGGGATTTCCGTCAACCAATAATGAACCGTAAGCCAAAGCTTCAGCAGTTGCCCAGTTTAATGAACCATTTTCAAAATAAGCTTTTCTATCGGCTAATACTTTTTCAATTTGCTTCAAGGCGGTAAAACCGTTAGGTAATTTCGAGAGTGCTACGGAAATTTTATCAATTGATTCTTTTGAAATACCCGTTTGAGGAGAATTTTCAAAATCACCGTCTTGTGCATAACGCAATTCAGCCCAACGATTATCCAGTTTTAAAGGATGATATTCTGGACGAATTTTTTGTTTAATCAAATCTAAACGAGCTTGTAATTCTGCTTTGAATTTGGAGTCCATTTCACTAGCCAATTTTGCTTCAATATCTCCACTAGCAATGAGTTTTTGGGTATATAACTCCCTCGGATTCAAATGATTAGTAATATTGGCGTATAAAGTTGGCTGGGTAAATCGTGGTTCGTCAGACTCATTGTGTCCATTTCTACGATAACAAACCATGTCAATAAACACATCACGATTAAATTGCTGACGGAATTCGGCGGCCATTTTTGAAACAAAAACGACTGCTTCTGGGTCGTCACCATTTACGTGGAAAACGGGCGCATCAATAATTTTGGCCACGTCTGTGCAATAAATTGCCGAACGGGCATCTTCAAAATCTGTCGTAAATCCTACTTGGTTATTAATTACAAAATGGATTGTTCCGCCTACTTCATAACCTTTTAGCTTCGCCATTTGCGTAACCTCATAAACAATTCCTTGCCCTGCAACAGCCGCATCTCCGTGAATTAATATCGGAAGAATTTTGTCGTAGTCACCTTCATAATGTGCATCGGCTCTTGCTCTACAAAAACCAATTACCAAAGGATTTACTGCCTCTAAATGCGAAGGATTAGGCGCTAATTTCATCGACACCTCGACCCCTGACGGAGTGATGTGTTTTGAAGAATAACCTAAATGATATTTTACGTCACCATCGCCGTGAATTTGGTCGGGAAGATTACCTTCAAAACCGTCAAAAATAGCATCATACGATTTGTGCATGATGTTTGCAAGTACGTTCAAACGACCACGGTGAGCCATTCCAATCATCACTTCTTGAACACCTAAATCGGCTGAGCGATTGACGATAGCATCAAGGGCTGGAATGGTAGTTTCGCCACCTTCCAAACCGAATCTTTTTTGACCTAAGTACTTGGTGCCTAGGAAATTTTCAAAAACGACTGCTTCGTTGAGTTTCTCTAAAATCTGTTTCTTTTCGTCAATTGTCGGATTGAAAGCCAAGGCTTCTTTCTCGATTTTTGCTCGTAACCATTCTTTTACTTCTGGCTCACGGATATAGGCATATTCAAACCCGATTGAACCAGCATAAATTTTATGCAAAGATTCAAGAATTTTTCGCAAAGAAACTGCGCCAATACCTAAAAAGACGCCCGCCTGAAATTCCGTATCTAAATCAGCCTCTGAAAGGGCATAATCTTTCAAATCTAACCTCGGACGACGGTCTTTGCGGTCACGAATAGGATTGGTTTTTGCCAGTAAATGTCCACGAGAACGAAAGGCTTTGATAAGACTAATCACCGCCATTTCTTTTTGAATCATCGAAGAATCAACCAGAGAAGTAGTGTTCGAAGTAGCTTTCGAATGACCATTTGAAGCTCCATTTGAGCCATTCCAAGCGGCATGAAAGTCGAAACCTTTAAAGAAGTTTTGCCAGCTAATATCTACTGAATTTGAATCTTGCAGATACGATTCGTAGAGGTCGGAAATCGCTGCTGTATCGGCATTGGCAATATATGAAAATTGATCCATTATAAATTTTACGTAAACCGTAGTGTTTGTAAGTTAGATTATACGTTTTGATTTCAAAAATAATTCCAGATGGCAAAGTTAAGCTATGCTTGCAAAATAAAGTACCTTTTTTATTTGTTTTTTAGTATTAGTTGCCAAATTTATATAGCTTGTAAAGTAGGACTTTGAAAAGATTTGATTTCTTCGTAAAATACAAATGAAACTTGGTTCGTTACTCTTATTTAACAATTACCTCAAAACACAACACCGTGAAAACTTTCTTTTTATTCGTATTCTTACTTTTTTCACAATTTTTCAAAGAAAAAGAAGGTGATATCCAATTTACAAAAGCCTACGAATTTGTCACTAACTTCGCCAAAAATGATGTTTCGCCGGCGGTTTGTCAGCATAATAACAAAACCAAGAAAATTATCGTTTCTCCTCAACAAATCCCAGTTAGTTTTGTGGACGTAACGTGCAGTTTTATCCAAAAACGATATAAAATAGAAGCCATGTCATGTTCTCAAATCAAGTTGAAAGAAGGCAGATTGATTCTAATTTCTTCCGATTCTGTTTATAAAGTAAATTCTCCACCATCAAACCAATCCCGTTCAATCATAGATTGATGTATGAAAAAGTTTGTGAACCTGAAATTGGCTACGTAATGATGTGTTCGGATATCTATAAAAACTGTGTGATGGTGGAATTACGCTATTTTTGTAACGATTCCACGGGTAGGCCGTGGGGTAAAAAAAGCATTCGTTTTTTTGGTGGAATTTGATGCTCACAATGAAATTAAAACGTTGTATCAAAATGAAAAGATGTATCGTTGAAATTAATCGCTTGGCTCTGGCGAGCTAATTATTTTAAGTATCTATTTATAAATTTTTCGTAATCATTTTTATTAATTTCAGTTGTATCAATTTTCCATATAAAATTGAATAATGGTGTGATTTGTTTGATGTAATAAATGGAGTAATTTTAATCATTGGTTGCTCAACAAATAAGACTCCTTTCAACAATTTTACCATTTCCTGATTTTTCCTTATTGAGTTCTCCTTCCTCCTCTATGATGCAAGGCATCAACACAATAAAAAAGCAGATTAGATACAGCGTTTTGAATGAGTATACTGCACACAAATTAGACCCGGAGCAGTTTAAGGCCGCTTTGAGGAAAATGATATAATTCATTGACTTTCATAAATTGAATTCATAAAAATGGTCTCTTAAATTACTTTCAGTGACCATTTTATGTATTTATCTCGTTACATTATTCAACTTCCAAGAGCAACTTTCCGAAATTCTTTCCAGAAAATAGCATCATTAATGTAGGCTGGAAGTTTTTGATGCCTTTTTCAATATGCACTTTTGAATGTAATTTCCCTTCTTGAATCCAACCTGCCATTTCAACTGCTGCTTTTCCGTAATTTGCTGCATTATCAAAAACAACAATTCCTTCCATTTTAGCACGATTTACTAATAGTGAAAGGTAATTTGCGGGACCTTTTACAGGTTCAGTATTATTATATTGGGAAATTGCTCCACAGATAACAATTCTGGCTTTTAATCGAATTTGTCCTAGAACAATGTCCAAAATTTCACCACCCACGTTGTCAAAATAAATATCAATTCCTTCTGGACAAGCAGTTCTGAGGGCTTTTCGTACATCCTCGGTTTTATAATTAATACAGGCATCGAAGCCTAATTCATTCACGCAATAATCACATTTTTCTTGGTCACCCGCAATTCCTACCACCTTGCATCCTTTAATTTTAGCAATTTGTCCAACCACGCTCCCAACGGCTCCCGATGCGCCCGAAATTACTACTATTTCGCCTTCTTTGGGCATTCCAGTATTCAACAGGCCAAAATAAGCGGTCAAGCCAGGCATGCCTAAAGTTGCCATGTAGGTTGTTAAAGGAGCAATATTTGTATCAACTTTCACCAAGTCTTTACCCCTCGAAACGCCATATTCTTGAACGCCCCAACCACCAGTTACAAAATCACCCACGGCAAAATCAGGATGGTTTGATTCCACAATTTGTCCTGCCGTACCTGCTCTAAAAACTTCTCCAATTTGAACGGGTTTGATATACGATTTGCCATCATTCATCCACCCACGCATGGCAGGATCGAGAGAAATATATTTTGTTTTGATGAGAACTTCGCCTTGGTGAATGGTTGGAACGACAGTTTCTTCGATAGAAAAATCACTGTCCTTCGGGTTTCCTACTGGACGAGCCGCTAATTTTATTTGTGTATTTGTCATGTTTTTGGGAGTTATGAATGATAAGTTATAAACGCTTGAATGGATTAATTCATAATTAATAACGCTATTTATTAAATTTCAAATTAAATAAATCTTTCGATCTAAACCAGACGATGGTAACGATAATCATGGTCATGGCTCCACCGAAAATTACGGACGGAACAGTTCCCATTAATTTGGCCATAAGCCCCGATTCAAAAGCACCTAATTCGTTGGAAGAACTCACGAAAATTCCATTTACCGACGATACTCGTCCACGCATTTCATCTGGCGTGAAATAGCGAATAACGGTCTGGCGGATGATTACGCTCACACTGTCAAATGCTCCGGTAAGAAATAACGCTCCCGCCGAAAGCCAAATATTTGTTGAAATGGCAAAGACTAAGGTTGCCATTCCAAAACCGGCAATGGCAAGCAACAAATTTCGCCAAGCATGACTGAGCGGCGGAAAATAAATCATTAAAAGCATCGTCAAAACTGCCCCAACGGATGGAGCTGCCCTAAGAATCCCCAATCCTTCCGCTCCAACGTGGAGAATATCTTCAGAATAGATTGGTAATAAGGCAATTACACCCCCGAATAATACCGAAAATAAATCTAAGGAAATGGAATAAAGAATTACTTTGGTTTTGAAAACGTAAGTAATTCCTTCACGAAGGGAATAAAAAATATTAACTTTTTGCTCGTTTTGAACGGGAATCGGAGGGGAGGTGATGGTTGAAAGCAATACCATTACCAATACAAAAAGTCCAACTACAATCCAGAGTGTGGTGGTTAATCCTAAATAAGCATATAAAAAACCCGCCAATCCAGGACCTAAAATTGCTCCTGCTTGCCAAAATGAGCTTTGCCAAGTGGCTGCATTGGCAAAAACTTCTTTGGGAATTAAAAATGGGTTCAAGGATCCTGAAGCGGGACTATAAAATCCTCTTGAAAATCCAATGAGCATGATAACACCGTAAACAACGGTCAGAATTTGCGTTTGGGGAAGTCCAGTAGTAGGCGATGTGGCCCAAATTAATATTAATGAGCCTAATATAATGAACGCCAAACTAACTTGCATTAAGGTTTTTTTATTGCGACGGTCGGCTAAATGGCCGCCAAAAAGAGCTAACGAAATGTAAGGTAAAGCCTCGGCTAATCCAATTAATCCGAGTGCTAAGGGGTCGTGTGTGATTTTGTAAATAGAATATCCCAACA
>JBBAKZ010000130.1:0-7783 GCA_040403275.1 Arcicella sp.
TAGATTCTTGCTGTTAAAGTTAACCATAAACTCCTTCCTAACCCATTGATTCCCGAACCGTGCGTGCGATAATCGGCATTATTGATATTTTGTAGGGATAAATTGATGGAATAATGTTTTTGGTCAAAACCGGTAAAAATATTAGTCGTTATCCAACCGCTTGTGCCTTCTTTTCCAATGCGAATATCGTCTTTGTCGCCTTGGGCTAACCGAGTTTGTTCGGAGGCAAACCATATTTCAGGACGCATGAAAAAGCTATTTTTTCGGTATTCAATTCCCATTTTTCCATTCATCGGTGGAATACGTCTGACGGGTTCATTTTTCGTTTCATTTTGTCCGAACGTGTAACTTACATTACCCGAAAATTTGAGTGAGTTACTAATCAAATATTCCATTTCAGCCTCAAATCCCCGAATGTAGGCTTTTTCAGTATTTTCTTTTCGATAAACATTAATGCCGTTTATTTGCTGATTTTCAACTTTAACCCGGGTAATTAAATCCTTCAATTCGGTATTAAAAAAAGCCAAAGAGGTAGCAAATTTATCGTTTCTTAATTTGTAGCCAAGTTCAAAATTGTATGACTTTTCGGGATTTAAATTGTAAGTGGGAAGTTCATAGCGAAAATCAACAATCCCCAAAGTGCCCATATCATCAATATTTGGTGCACGAAAACCGGTTGAATAAGAGGAATAAATAGTAGCGTTTTTCGAGATTCCGTAAGCCAACGCAATATTACCAACCAATGCCTTTGGCTCAACGTTAACACTCCCCAAATTAGCATCGGAAATACTTATGTTAAAACCATTCATTCTTCCCCCAAAATTCAATTGCCAATTGCCCCGTTGAAATTGATGCAATGAATAAATGGCGTAACTCTGGAATTTGCTATTATCGGGATATAAACCTCTACTTTTTGTCGTTGCATTGGTTTGCGTATTTTGGTCAATCTTATCACTATTCACCACATCTTGATAAAACTCTATCCCAGAACTCGCCGTCCAATTGCTCATGATATTTGAAATCACATTAGCTGTCAATCCCAGCGTTTGAACTTTGTCGGTTTCAATTCTTAGCGTATTACTCCCATTTTTCTGAGTATTTCTTTGTTCAAAGGTATTTTGTAAGGAACTCGTAAAACTGATAGATTTCAATAAATCAAAATCAGTTTTTCCGTTTAATTGAAAATACGACAAATTCCTTTTTTGTGGATTAAATTCATTGACGGCAAAGTTTTCTAATTTTATCCGATAAAATAAGGGAATGCCTTTCTGCTCTACTGATTGATGAGAAAATACGGATTCCCAATTTTTTGAAAGTAAAAGTTTAACTTTAAAATCGAAGGCTAATTCTTTGTAACCACTTGGGGATTGCCGCCCTGTGGTATCTCCGCCCACAATATCACCAAAATCTCTGATACTTAATCCTGATTTTATAGCAATATTTTTACCGGCAATTTTCAATTCAGTGTGAAGTGTTTTCTCCATGTCACTCGAGGCAAATCTTGAAAGTGCGTTGGCTTTTACCGTTAATTTCTCGGAAAATTCAGGATTTAACGTAAATAATTGAACCGTTCCACCTAAAGCATCCGAACCGTAAGCCACCGAACCACTGCCTCTTAAAATCTCAATTCTATCCAAACTAAAAGGATCAATTGTATTCAAATATTGATTTGGTCCGTATCGGAAAGTGCTGTTATTCAAGCGAATACCATCAATCAAAATCAAAGTCTGGTTACCCGTAAGTCCACGCACAAACGGAGAACCCGCTCCGTGCGTGGATTTCTGAACAAATACACCCGTAGAATTCATCAAAGCCTCTGGCGTGGTTCTGACTTGGTGATTTTGAAGATATTTGGTAGATAAAACGGAAATAGAGGCGGCCGTTTTTAGGTTTTTTTCTGCGATTCTCTGACTGCTCACCACGACTTCTTTTAGTAATTCAGTTTTGGTTGAATCAACGGATTGTGCCGAAATTGCAAAAGGGAAGGCTGTTAAAAAGAGTAAGCAACAAATTTTCATAAATATTTGACAGTCTATTGTTAATTAAAATAAATAAGAGTTATACAATGATTAATAAAGTCTATTTAAAGATGAAATGAATCCTACCTACCGTTTAGAATTCTGGATAGAATTTTATACGCTAACTTTTAATTTCAATACTATGTCATGATTTAATTGCAACCAAATTTGTAAGTGTAAATCATTTAAGGAAATGGTTAATCGTCTATTTCAACCTTAGAAATTTTCACAAAGGCACTTCGTCTAGGAGCGGGGACTTTTGCTTGTTCTCCTTTGATGCCTTTCCATAAAATCTCATTGAATAAATCGTCGTTATTACTGTCCGCTTCCGCAAATTCTAACCCTTCTGAAAGTTTGGCAGTCGGTGTATATGCCGTATTTATTTCATCAAGATTTACCATCGGAATGATGGATTGATAAGGTGTCGAAATTGAAGTTGGCATAAAACTTCTAAACATCGGGGTTGCCGCTGCATCGTATTGAGTCATCGGAGGTAAACCTAAAATTAATTCAATGGTTCTCAACATTCCAGAAGTTGAATACATGGTATGATCCACGAATTTACGTTTAGTATAAGGGCTAATGATTAGGGCATTAGAGCGGTGTGCGTCAACATGGTCAGGGCCATTTTGAGCATCATCTTCTAAAATAAATATGGCTGATTCGCTCCAAATGAGACTCTTTGACAAATGTTCTACTAATAATCCAACCGCCAAATCAATATCAGCAAGACAAGCAGAAGGCGAGGGTTTTGCGACTGCCATATCTTGCGTATGATTCGCACCATAGAGCCAGCGGGGTTTACCCACCGACCCGTTGGCAATACAGAGATGCCATTCAAGTTTATCTGTGCATATTGGTTTATATCTGGCACTTCCAAAATTTTCTTTTCTTTCCCTTGTGCAAAAATTAAAATATTTATCAAGCTGATTATCAGGAATAAAATAAATCTCATTTTTGGTGCTTTTCTAATCATTTTACACTGACAGTTCTAATAACCTTCGAGTAATCTACATACCTGTATTTTCCGAAGATTGTTCGCTCAACATTTAGTTTGTAAACTCCTCCAAGGTAATTGGCTGATGTTGAAATAGTTTCTTTCTTAACCTCCATTTTTGGTAGTTTTACTGCTTCCGACAACAACTCATTAATAATTCTACCATCTACTGTTTTGGGAATTGGCAATTGATGGATATGTAAAATTGTTGGGATTATATCTACATTTGAAGTAGGAAATTCACTTTCAAAAGACTTTTTAAAACTTGGTCCAGATGCCAAAAGGGCTATATGAACTTCATAAGGGCTGAATCCGCCATGTCCTGCTACGCCACGACTAAAACTTGTTCCAGCGTAACCCATCGAATTTTTATCATCACTCCAATTGTAATCAACCAAAATGTCAGCGGCTCTTTCTGGGTGATTCCAGTGAATGGCATCAAAAGAAACTGTCCCTTCCACAATCCCATTATTACTACCTTGATTTATTGCTTTGGTATAAATTCCACCAATCCAATCTTGGGCTTGAAGTTTTGATACGATGGCTTTCGTTATATTGATGTCATGATTTTGAACATAAATTGCACCCTCTGCCACAACAACATCTTCACTTTCTTTATCTTTTTTCAAACCTTCCTTTATTAAAAAATCCGCTACATTATTTTTACCTACATGCGTTACAAAGCCGTGATCTGTTGAGATAATGATATTGAAATTATTGCTTAAACCCTTACTTTCTAAATCAGCAATAATCCTCCCAAATTGTTCATCAACTGATTTTATGGATGCCATACTTGACGGAACACCAATACCATCACTATGGGCAGTTCCGTCGGGGTCAGAGTACCAAATAGCACTTACTAATGGCCCCTCCAAGGTCAAACCATATTTAATTAGTCCATCTGTTATCCATTTGTGTTGTGCAGAATTTGGTTTTGCATGAGCTGGAATTACCCCTAATTCTTTTTCTAATTCAGGCTTTAGGCTTTCTGGCAAAATCATGCTTGTATTGATAACTGCACCACCACTAATGGTATGATTTTGTAAGAGAGCTTGCCCCGATGACCCAGAACTAAAAACCATCATTTTTTTGCCTTCTTTTTGTAAAATCTCACCCAAAGAGATTGTTGTCAGTAGGTGTCCATTTGTGGCAGTTGAAATTTTATTTAATTCGGAGGCATCACCTGTATTTAAGGCTTTCTTCTTATCAACTGTCGGAAAATACACCGTATTACCCATTAAGCCATGTGTAGCCGGATAGGAGCCAGTGGCATAAGAGGAAGAATTGACACGGGTTACAGTTGGAAAAACGCTATGATGTTGTTTACCAAAACAGCCTTTCTTGCTAAAAGCATACACATTTGGCATGGCTTCAGGGGTAATGTAGTCTGGACGAAGGCCATCAAAAAACACAATTAAAGTCCTTATACTTTTCACATCCGTCTTCGTTTGCGAAAAAGCTAAGTTGCTTATCAAAAAAAAGGCAATAAGTATCGCCTTAAATTTATTTTTTATCATTATCGTATGAAATTGAATTTAGGTTAATTTTTATTTCTCCCACCAAACTTTTGTGTCACTATTATCAGTTCCAATTGAACTAACTGCAGCCGCCAAACCTTCTGGATTTAAGGATTGTAAATAAGTTGGATAGGGTACTCGGCTTGGAAATAAATTGGCATTTGGAATACCCGTTCCACGAGGTAGAATTGGATAACCAGTTCTACGTTTTTCAAACCAAGCTTGATAATCCATAAAGAAAGAAGCATAATATTTTTGCAACATAATCTGCTCTAACTGTTTTTCGGTTGATAAAGTAGCATCGTAAGCAATGGTTTTTTGCGTCAAAAAGTTGGCTGGAAGCGTTACGCCCCACTGAACCATTGAAGCAGTAATGCCTGCCTCATAATGTGTTTTTGAGGTTTTTCCAGTATTAAAACCTTTCAAGGCCAATTCAGCTTTGATGAATTCTACTTCTGCATACGGTAACATTACACCTAATTGAGGAAGCGTTTTTAAAACATCGGTATAACTTGAATTCTGACCAACTACATATTCTAAAGTGGTTGGGTATCCACTTTGAATCCCCTTGTAAGTTGCCACGCCATTGACTGTAATTGGAATTGCCCAAATGGTACGGCGTGGGTCTCCGCTTGCGTTCAAAGCATTAAGGAAAAATTCCGTAAAATACGTTCCATCTCTCCAATCCAGCGTTCTGGCATTGAAGAATGGGTTGAAATAAGGCGTTGTACCTGGATAACGAAAAATGCCGTCTTCGGCATTGGAAGAAATCAGAGGATACTTTGTTGCATCCGCCAAAATAGCATTTATTTGCTCCTTGATGTTAAGTTCTCCGTCTTTCTTCAAAAGTCTGAGTAATATTCTTAACTTCAAGGAATTAGTAAATTTTTTCCAACGCTGAATCCCAATATTTTTGGTTCCAGTCAAGGCGTTAGCTGCATAAACCAAATCGCCACCGTAAGTCAAGGCTTTATTGTCGTCAAACAAAGCATTGGCGGTTTCTAAATCTTTCAAAATTTGGGTATAAATGTCTTTTTGCTTATCAAAACTTGGTTTGAAAACCCCTTGTGTGGCTTCAATTGCTTGAGAATAAGGAACGTCACCGTACAAGTCCGTCAAAATTGAATAGGCATAGCATTTATAAACCAAGGCAATTGCTTTGTAATTATTCTCCTTCAAACCATCCGCAATGGTATAAATATTATCAATATCCGCAAGACTTTGATAAAAACTTGTCCAAACGGCGGCTCCAGGATTAATTACGTATCGGTGCAGACCCAAGCCATTCGTGCTGGAACGAGGAGCATCCATTTGCATGAGTTCATGCGTGAAATTTCGAGCCGCAGAAACCGAACTATTGATAATTCTGTACTGCATTTGACCTAAAATAACCCCAGGATTAACTTTTTCTGGGCGGTTGGGGTCCACATTTAGCGTATCAAAATCTTTCGTACACGCACTGACTAAAAGAAAAACGGAAATGATTATTCCGAAAATGGATTGCTTTTTATTGAATATATTCTTCATAATACGAAATGCTAATTGATTAAAATTTCAACGTTAAATTTACACCCATGCTACGAGCAGAGGGAAACTGAGTTAACTCAACCCCTGGTGTGAGCGTACCATTGTTTAGATTTCCACCTTCGGGGTCAAAGCCGGGAAACTTGGTAAAATTGAATAAATCACGACCAAATACAGCTAAACTTGATCCTTTAAGACCCAATTTTCCAATCAGTCTTTGTGGTAAATTAAACTCAAATCTCACTTCTCTGATTTTCAAGAAAGTAGCGTCAAAAATATTTACTTCGGCGTTACTGATTTGATAATAGTTATCGTAATAAGCACTGGCCGCTACTTTCACGCTATTAGGTTTATACGAACCATCAGATTGTAAGACTACGCCATCGCCAATGAGTCCACCATCACGTCCAGGTAATGTTACGACCGTTTTGCCGAGCGTATTATTTTTATGATTGGTCTGCGAATACATACTTCCACCCATTTGTCCATCTATTAAAATGCTCAATTTCAAGCCTTTGTAGATAAATTCATTTGACAAACTTCCTTTCCAATCCGCAAAAGCATTTCCCCATTTTTTCAACGTTGGATCAAGAGCAGCGGGCAAACCGTTGGTGCCATAAATAATTTGCCCATCTGGCGAACGCTGAAACCCCTTTCCGTACATATCACCCATCAATCCACCAACACGGGCTTCAATATTAACATTGCCGGGGTGGCTATAGATAACTTGATTAGTGATTCCATCCGCTAATTCAATGACGTAACTTCTATTTCTCGACCACAAAGCAGTTACATTCCATGAAAATTTTTCGGTTTTCACGGGTTTTGCCGTCAATTTAACTTCAATTCCTTTGCTGTTTATCAAACCTGCATTAATCAAAGCATTTGAATAGCCCGAAGTTGGATCTAAAGGAACCGCCAAAATTTGATTCCGACTTCGGTTATCAAAGTAAGCCAAATCTAAGCCTAACCTGTTTTTGAACAATCTTACATCAAGTCCTAACTCATAACTTGTCGTGATTTCGGGTTTTAAGTTGGCGTTAAATAAAGTTGAAGCAGTTGTAAAACCATTGCTATAAATTCGGTCATAATAACCGGTTGTTTGGTAGGGACGAGTATCATTTCCAACCTGAGCCCAAGAAGCTCTAAATTTAGCAAAAGATACTTTTTCAGGCATGCTAAATAATTCGTGGAGTAAGAAACTCGAACTTAAAGAGGGATAAAAATAAGAGTTATTCCCAAAAGGCAATGAACTTGACCAGTCATTTCTGGCGGTTACATCCACAAAGATTTTTTCATCAAAAGCAATTTCAGAAGAACCATAAACACTATTGATTGCCTTTTTGGTACGGAGTGGGTCAGAAACGGGAGCATCCAAACTGTTGGAAATCTGATAAATACCGGGTTGAGCGAGTTGGTCAGCGTATAGACCTACAAAGTCATACGTTTGACGCATCGCATTTGCACCACCAGATGCAGTCACGTGTATTTTATTAAAAGTCTCTTTATACGTTAATAAAAAGTCGGTGTTCAGTTCATAATTGAAAACATTTTGTTCCCGATACATTCCTTTCGGATATTTAGTCATGCTGTATGGACGTTGCTGATTACGAAATTCAAACGCCATATCCAAACCACCACGCACCGTTAAATCCAAGGTTTTATTGATTTGATAATTAGCGGTAATGTTGCCAATAAATACATTTTTATTCATTTTATTGAGCATT
>JBBAKZ010000131.1:0-284 GCA_040403275.1 Arcicella sp.
TATTCGCATGCTCAGTGCATGGACAAATATCACTTACTTTTCCTGTGCCACGAGCAGTTACTCAGCGAAATAACGCTAATCAAGCGAGTTTGAATATTGCTGGTCATCTCAAAACACCCGTGGATAGAATTGAGGCTCGATTAGTTCCCCGAACAGAAGAAGTCCGTTTGGATACTATTGTGGCTACACCTTGGCAAATTGTTCAGCAAAACCCCGTTAATTTCTTTTCGGGGGCAATTTCTGTCAAAGGGGGGTGGGAGAATTTACAAATGCGAGCCATCAAA
>JBBAKZ010000131.1:294-7773 GCA_040403275.1 Arcicella sp.
ATACGTTGACTGTGAAAAGAGTTGGTATCGGAGAAGTTTTCGCTTATGTGGGACACTCTAATGCGCAAGGAGGTGCTTACGGACAAACGGGACCCGATGCGACTGACGACCGAGTAAGTAGTATTGCTATTGGTAGAGAACCGGGTTGCAACGGAACAATTCCTTTTCAACCTGCCACAAGTTCTGATTCGCTTTGGTGTAAATATTTACAAACAGGTGATGCCCAATTTTTACCAGTGTTAGCGTTTTCAAAAGTTACGAAATCGGGTGGAATTGCTCCATTTTGTTCAAATCCTTGGTTTTGGAGTATTGTTGGAGATTCATTAAGTCGTAAATTGAACGTACCCATCATGTTTTACGGAACCGCTTTTGGCGGAACAAAAAGTGAACATTGGTATAAGGCTTCACAAGGGATTCAGTTTGACCACGGTTTTGTTAAATCCGCTATCAAAATGCCCTACATTAATTTAAAAAATGTGCTGCAATTATACGTTCCGCTCACGGGTATTCGAGGAGTTTTGTGCCTTCATGGTGTTGATGAAAGGAATGATTCTCAAGCGGATATTCAGTTTTGGATGCAGGCATACATCGCTCAAAGCAGGGTAGATAGTAAAATTCCCCATTTGGCTTGGATGATTGCCACAGATTCTTATATGCTTGACCATGGGCAATATCCACCACCATTTCCGTTGAAATTTGAGGCAAGAAATGCCCAGGCATTTGTAGCCTCTCTACCCAATAATTTCTCGGGTCCAGATTTGGATGTGATTACAGATAATGGTGCGGGCAATCCCATCAGTGAACGTCCAGATGGTTTGCATTTTGGTAACGAAGGATTAGTTTCTGCAGCAAATCTTTGGGTCAATGCGATCAATCAGGCTTCTTTTTTGAGTGTGTCTACGCCAAAATTGGCACAAACTTTCTATGTCCAAAGTTTACAATCTGGATTATGGCAAAAAACAGAAAGCTGGGATTGTAATTGTTTTCCCCAAAATTACCATTCAATGACCATAAAACCTGATCATACCATACAGATTGAGCCGAATAAAAACAAACCACTTAATCTGATTATCCAAGGAAGCTTGAATTTCGCAAATCAAGGCATTTTTGTATTTTGAGACTTAGTGAAACACTAAAATTTGTAATGGGGAGCTTCGGAGATTTGTTGATTAGTATTAACAGCTAACCCCTAAATCTTCGAAGCTAATGAATTTAAGGTGTGATTGAGAGCCTACGTTTGATTCTCCAGATAAATGAATTGTTTGCTTAAACGAATTTCATTCCGTAATTTCAAAACAAAAACTTCATCTCATGAAATTACGCTCTCCAAAAATTACCACTCTTTTAACTTTGGGATTATATTTTACAATTATATCATGTAAAACTACTCAAACCGTTCCCAGCACTAAACCAAATGAAAATTTAGGTTTTTATCAGTTTTCAAATGAAGACCCAAATGCTTCGCCTTTTGCGGGGAAAAAACCTTCCGTTTATGGTAAAAATGGCATGATTGCCGCTACTCATCCCGCTGCTTCACAAGTAGGAGTGGACATTTTAAAAATGGGTGGAAATGCGATTGATGCGGCCGTAGCCACGCAATTTGCTTTGGCCGTGGTTCATCCCGCCGCTGGAAATATTGGTGGAGGTGGTTTTTTAGTGTATCGAGATAAGGATGGTAAATCTTACACCCTTGATTATCGTGAAAAAGCACCAGAAAATGCCAGTCGAGATATGTATTTGGATGAAAAAGGTGATGTAAAACCCGGTCAATTGAGTTGGTACGGACACACCGCCAGTGGTACGCCGGGTTCGGTTGATGGATTGGAACAAGCACATAAACGTTTTGGAAAATTGACTTGGCAACAAATTTTGCAACCAGCCATTGATTTAGCTGAAAATGGGGTGAAACTAACCTTGCGTGAAGCCAGAGGATTAAATAGAACCCGACCCGATTTTATAAAATATAATCCTAACAAAACCTATTTTGTAAAACCCGACACCATTACTTGGAAAGAAGGAGAATTACTAATTCAAAAAGATTTGGCAAAAGTGCTTCGTAGAATTCAAGAACATGGTAGAAAAGGATTTTATGAGGGAGAAACAGCCCGATTGTTGTTGGAAGAAATGAAAAGAGGCGGTGGAATTATTACCCAAAAAGATTTAGATAATTACAAAGCCACTTGGCGTGAACCGATTATTGAGAATTACCATAATTTAAAAGTTATTTCAATGCCTCCGCCTTCGAGTGGAGGAATTGCATTGGTGCAGTTATTGAAATATGTGGAGCCTTATCCGCTGAAGCGTTGGGGCTGGCATACCGATTCTACTACGCAAGTAATGATTGAAGCCGAACGCCGTGTTTTTGCTGATCGTTCTACTTGGTTAGGAGATCCAGATTTTGTAAAAGTGCCTCAGAAAGAACTTTTAAGTCCAGAATTCCTTAATAAACGTTGGGAAGATTTTCAATTTTCACAGGCAACTTTAAGCGAAAATGTGAAAGCAGGAAAAATTGCGGGATACGAGAGCATTGAAACTACGCATTCATCTTTTGTAGATAAAGAAGGTGCTGCCGTATCAATTACGACAACTTTAAATAATTCTTATGGAAGTAAAGTGGTAGTGGACGGTGCAGGATTTTTAATGAATGATGAAATGGACGATTTTTCAGTAAAACCAGGTGTTCCCAATTCTTACGGATTAATTGGTAATGAAGCCAATGCCATTGCTCCCAACAAAAGAATGTTATCATCTATGACCCCAACGATTGTGGAAGAAAATGGTAAATTGAAAATGGTTTTGGGAACTCCCGGTGGCTCAACGATTATTACTTCTGTATTTCAAGTATTCTTAAATGTGGTAGAACATGGCATGACGATGCAACAGGCAGTCGATGCTTTCCGTTTTCATCATCAATGGTTGCCCGACCGAACTACGTTTGAAGAAGGTGGTTTCACGGGGCCAACCTTGAAAAGAATGAGAGAAAAAGGGTATAAAATTGACGCTCAGAAAAATACGATTGGTAGAATGGACTGCATTTTAGTCTTGCCCGATGGAACTTATGAAGGTGGTTCGGATGTGCGATCGGATGATACTTCGATTGGGTATTAGTTTTGGTTACTGGTAAATGGTTATTAGCAAATACGCTGATAAAATAATAATAAAAATAACTTTAAAAGCCCATTCTTTCCTTTTTATGGAGAAAAGAATGGGCTTTTGAAGTCTATTAACTAATAAACAAAAACTATTTAGACCGAATCGCCACCACCGGGTCGAGTCTTGCGGCCAGCCATGCAGGAACAATTCCTGAGATAATCCCAATGACTGAAGCCGTAATAATCCCTTTGATCATATTTGAATAAGTAAGAATAAGTTTGAGCGAACCAAAATTCCCGAATGACAAGAGCCAAACTAAAAATATACCTACGAAACCGCCAATTAAACTTAAAAATACCGCCTCAAATAAGAATTGAAATAAAATAAAATAATTTTTAGCGCCCAAAGACTTCTGAATTCCAATGATATGTGTTCTTTCTTTTACCGAAACAAACATAATATTGGCAATTCCAAAACCACCTACCAGTAAAGAGAATCCCGCAATAAATATTCCACCAATATTCAAACTTGAAAATATTCCGTCAAAAAATTTAGTTAAACCATCCAAGCGATTGATAGAAAAATTATCTTCTTGAACGGGTTTTAGCCCTCTTCTGCTGCGCATTAAGCCAGTAACTTCTCCTTCCAACACTTGTTGTCCTTTGTCAGAGTCAAAAGCTTTCATGGCAATATCGGGTTCGGGTTCATCTTTTTGAAAAAGACTTGAATAGGAAGTATAAGGAATGTAGGCTCTTTGGTCGGGCGAACCGCCAAAACTTAGTAAATCTTCCCCTTTCTTGCGCATCGTGCCAATTACTTTAAACTTGATACCATTAATTTTCATGGTTAGTCCAACGGCATCACCAATATTTGGGAAAAGAGCCTCTTTTACTTCCGCTCCTAAAATCACGGTAAAAGCGGCATTATCAGTTTCGTTGGTTAAAAAATAGCGACCATATTCAATGGGAACTTCTGAAATTTTATTATAGTCATAACTCACGCCAGTCAAACGGGTTTCCATGCTATTATTTCCGTTTTTGAGGGTTGTCATTCTGCCATCCAAAATAGAAATTGCTTGAGCATTCTTAACGTTTTCCGCTAAGTATTTATATTCACTATATTTTGTACTGGGTCGGTTCATATATTTCCACCAAGGAAAATTATTACTAAAAACCCAAGGCCATTTGCCCACATAAATTACGCCTTTCCCGAATGAATCTATTTCATTACTGATACTCATATTCATGGAATCAACAAACGTAAAAACGGCCACAATTGAAAATATACCAATCGTAACCCCCAAAAGCGAGAGCGTTGTCCGTAAAATATTGCTCATCAAGGCTTGCCAAGCAAAACGGATACTTTCAAAAAGTTGTCGAAGAAATTTCATATATTTTTAGCTTTGAGCATTAAGTTGTGAGATTTAACCCTTGAGTTTCTTTTGCTCAAAGCTCATTACTCACATCTTTAAAACATAAATTTAAAATATCAATTCTTTACAAACAACAAGGAAATGACCAAAGGAGTTTATCAATGGGCTGAAAGGCAGAATAGCCTTAAGATTGGAAATAAAGTTTTCAGATATCGTTGAATTAAGTGGCAATAACTTAATTTTACGAGTAGAATTTGAGCAATGAACTTTGAGCAACGAGCTGATGGCTTCATTTGACAATTTTTAATAATATACCACTGAAAATCTTTCTAGCTTGATGCTCATGGCTTAAAGCTAAAAAATGAATTATGTCCGCAAAATTAACTATTAATGACTTTAAAATCCTGCAAAAATCTTTTGGGGGCGAGCTTTTCTTTGATAATTCTTCGAGCCATAATGCTCAAAAAATTCTTTATTCAACTGATGCTTCGGTTTACCAAGAAAAACCTTTGGCCGTTGCCATTCCTAGAGATAATGCTGATTTAAAGTTGTTGATAAAGTTTGCGAATAAAAATCTGGTTACACTCATTCCTCGCTCGGCGGGAACATCCTTGGCGGGGCAAGTGGTAGGAAAAGGAATTGTGGTGGATATTTCAAAATATTTTGATAAAGTTTTGGAAATTAATGAAGCAGAAAAGTGGGTGAGAGTCCAGCCAGGCGTGATTCGTGATGATTTGAATGTCCTGTTGAAACCTTATGGTTTAATGTTTGGGCCCCAAACTTCCACTTCTAACCGAGCCATGATTGGCGGAATGATTTGCAATAATTCTTGCGGGTTGCATTCGATTGTTTGGGGAGATACACGAAGTAATTTATTATCAGCCAAAGTTTTATTGAGCGATGGTACTGAAACCATTTTTGATGATACTTCAAAAGAATCGTTTTTCAAAAAGGCTTATCAAGAGTCTTTGGAGGGTAAATTGTATGGACAAGTTTTCAAGATTCTTAATAATCCATTGATTCAAGAAAAAATCGAGAAACAATATCCAAAAAAATCCCTCACTCGCAGGAATACGGGTTATGCCTTGGATATATTGAGTGATAATGAGCTATTTAACCAATATTCAAACAAATCCTTTAATTTTTGCAAATTGTTGTCAGGTTCGGAAGGTACTTTGGCATTTATTACTGAGGCAAAACTTAATTTGATTCCCCTTCCACCCAAAGAAATTGCGTTGATTTGTATTCATTGTAACACTATTCAGGATTCCTTGCAAGCTAATTTGGTGGCACTGCGTCATAAACCAATGGCTTCTGAATTGGTGGATAAATACATTTTAGATTTTACCAAAGGACATCATTTATACCACCAAAATCGCTTTTTTATTGAAGGAGATCCTGCCGCCATTTTAATGGTGGAATTCATGGCTGAAACCGCAGAAGAACTTAATAAAAATATTAATTTAGTTATTGCAGATTTACAAAAAGAAGGAATTGGCTATGCTTATCCCGTCGTTAAAGGAAAAGACACCGTACCCGCTTGGGACGTCAGAAAGGCAGGTTTGGGTTTAATTCGTAACTTAAAAGGCGATACCCAACCCGTAAATTTAATTGAAGATTGTGCCGTTTCGCCCGAAGATTTGCCCGCCTACATCGCTGATTTACAAGAACTGTTGAAAAGACACAATACCAATGCTTCGTATTATGCCCACGCAGGAGCGGGGGAATTGCACGTGGAACCAATGATTAATTTGAAGACCCTTGAAGGCAAAGAATTATTCAGAACAATTCTGAAAGAAACAACCGAATTAGTTAAAAAATACAACGGCTCATTAAGTGGAGAACACGGCGACGGGCGATTGAGAGGTGAATTTATTGAAAACGTTTTAGGGTCAGAAATTTACGATTTATTGAAAGAAGTAAAACATATATTTGACCCTAAAAATATTTTTAATGCCAATAAAATTATCAATACGCCGCCAATGAACGAGTTTTTGAGGTATGAAGCGGGAAAAATTAATCCAGAAATTGAAACCTATTTTGACTTTACCAACCAAGAAGGAATTCTCCGATTATCAGAAAAATGCTCAGGTTCAGGCGATTGTAGGAAAACAGAAGTTACGGGTGGAACGATGTGTCCGAGTTATATGGCTACTCGTTTGGAGAAAGATACAACCCGAGCAAGAGCCAATATTTTACGGAACTTTTTAACGAATTCAAATCAAGAAAATCCCTTTGACCACAACGAAATAAAGGAAGTAATGGATTTATGTTTATCCTGTAAAGGTTGCAAATCAGAATGTCCGTCAAAAGTTGATGTGGGTAAAATGAAGGCGGAATTTCTCCAACATTATTACGATGAACATGGCGTGCCTTTCAGAACAAAAATGATTGGTAATTTTACTAAATCCCAAGCATTAGCGTCTAATTTCCCAAGTCTTTACAATTTTTTTGTTGAAAATAAATTCACTTCTAGTATTGTTAAAAAAATATTAGGATTTGCATCAGAAAGGTCAATTCCGACACTTGGAAAAATAACGTTGAGAAAATGGCAAGAAGATAGAATCACGATTCAGAAACAGCGTGAAAAAAATAGTGTACATTTTTCACGTATACATCTTGGCAAGCGCCGTCCGAAAGGAAAAGTCTTTTTATTCTGTGATGAATTTACCAATTACAACGATGTTGAAATCGGTAAAAAAGCCATCCATTTATTAACGGCATTGGGCTACCAGGTTCATATTCCAAAACACCTTGAAAGTGGCCGAACGTATCTATCAAAAGGCTTGGTAAAAGACGCACAACGCATTGCTATTCAGAATGTTAGACTTCTTATTGAAGCGCTGAAGGATGATTCACCAATCTTGGGAATTGAACCCTCCGCCATTTTAACCTTACGAGATGAGTATCTTGAATTAGTGCCTTTTTACTTAAAAGCTGATGCGGAAAGAGTAGCCGAAAATTGCTATTTGATTGATGAATTTTTGGCACAAGAAGTGGATAAAAAAATAATT
>JBBAKZ010000132.1:0-7763 GCA_040403275.1 Arcicella sp.
AAACTGTGCCAATACCAATAGCCATATCGGGTAATTCTTCACGAATATATTTTACTAATTCGGCAAAAATTAAGGCTGCTCCTTCTCCACGATTCGTGTATTCAAAAACGGTGATTCCACCATCGTAACAGGCTTTTACGACCGCCTTACTCAACGCCAAATCGGGGTGATTGAACAAAGGCATAATCGGCACTTCGCTCAATTTTGCGTATAATTCTTCTTTTGTAAATTTCATATTCTTTGCAACCACATAGAAACATAGAAAACATAAGGTTTCAATAGGCTCTACGGCTTTTTAAATTTTAAAATTATTGATGAGTCAAGGGGCAGCAAACGGATAGTCAGCCCCGATTGATTATTGTCTAAAATCATCTGACAAAGTATTCTACCTTCCTCTTTTATTCCTTTCTCCTACAATTTATCTTTTTAATCTCCCGCTCACATCTCCATTTACCACCGCTTCCACTTCTTGCACACTTACAAGGTTGAAATCTCCCTCAATCGTATGTTTTAAGGCTGAAGCGGCCACGGCAAATTCAAGTGCTTGCTTGCAGTCTTTGTAAATTAATTCTCCGTAAATATAACCCGCCATGAAAGCATCTCCACCACCAATTCTATCCACAATGTCAGGAATGTTAATGGCTTCTGTTTCAATCATTTGAGCGCCGTCCCAACATCTTCCGAAAAGCGTATTATGCGAGGCCGATATTTGTCCACGCTTAGTGGTCAACACTTTTTTTACTTTTGGAAATTGCTCCGTAATTTGTCGGCAAACCGATTTGAAACTGCCTTTTTCATCCGTGGGTACAATCCCAAACATATCCGCTGCATCGCCTTTACTACAAACAATTATATCACAATGTTCAATCAATTGAGGCATAATTTCGTTCGGACGTTTGCCCCATTTCCAAAGATTTGAACGATAACCTACATCGGCAGAAACGGTAATTCCCATGCGGTTGGACGTTTGTACGGCCTCCAAACAAGCTTGAAAAGCCCCTTCTGAAATGGCAGGCGTTATGCCGGTAAAATGAAACCAAGTGGTATCTTTCAGAATTTCTTCCCAATTAAAATCGGTAGGAGCAAGGCTTGCAAAAGAGGAATTAGCACGGTCATAAACCACTTTGCTTGGACGCATGGCGGCTCCTTTTTCAACAAAATAAATGCCGATTCTATCACCTCCATAGACAATATCTTGCGTCCCGACGCCAAACTTTTGAAAAATATTTGTGGCAGTTCGCCCCAAGTCATTATCTGGAAAACGGGTAACATGGCTGGCTGGAATACCCAAAATAGCCAATGAAGACGAAACATTTGCTTCGCCTCCACCAAAATTTATATCAAATTGAGTAGCCTGTGGAAATCGAGAGAAATTTGGCGTACTCAAGCGCATCATGACCTCTCCGAAGGTAGTAACTTTCATATTTTTATAGATAACTTTCAAGTAAAAAAAAATAATGTTCAATTTACAATGTTCAAATAAAGTACAAAAATCAATTTTTAAAGATATTTTTTCACTGCCTCTGCAAATCCTTCTAATTGGGTTAAATCTTCACCCCAAAGGCTACGATTAGCTAATACTTTTTCTAAATCAAAATCTTGCCATGCTTCATAAAAATAAGGGGCGAAATTGCAGTTGATAGGATAATAACTACCGTTGGATTCTCCGTAATACGTTCCGTTTACTTCTTTTTCACCTTTCATAAACTGCAAATATGCCGCAAAACCCATCGCAAAAAGTTCAGGAGCTTTACCAAATTCACGGTAATATTGAAGAAGAATTGGAATGTTTCGCATCTTCATTTTAGTCGTATATTGAACCGAAATATCCAATAATTTATGATTCAAAAATGGATTTCGGAAACGGTCAAGCACCATTCTGCCGAATCTATCTTTTATTTTTGAATCAATTTTATACGGAATCGCTAAGGCAATTTCTCCCAACATCAGATTCATGATAATTCTACTCAAATAACCATTTGCCATGACATCTTTTACCGTTCTGAATCCTAAAAGATACGACATCGCACACTGTAAAGTATGCGTACCGTTGAGCATACGAAGTTTCAATTCACGATAAATTTCAATGTCTTTTTCAATGATTACGCCCGAATCTACTTGGGAAAATGACAGTACTTTGCGTACGTGTTCGTCGCCTTGAATTGCCCAAAGACGATAAACTTCCGAAAGCACCATAAGGTTATCTTGGTAACCAAATTTTGTTTGTAATTCAGTCACCATTTCTGCTTCTGGTTTTCCTGGTACTATTCTATCAACCAGTGAGTTACAGAAAGAATTATGGGTTTTTAGCCAGTCAATAAATGCTGTTTCAAGATTGTTTTGTTGCGCTTGTCGAAGCACAATATCTTTCAACATATCGCCATTGCCAACCACTAATTCCGTTGGAACAATCACAATACCGCTTTCAGCAGAACCGCCAAAAAACTTCCAACGCACATGCAAAAAAGCCAAGAGTTTTACCGGAAAAGAAGCAGGAGGATTATTCGTAATTCTATCATTTTCCAGAAACGCTATGCCGACCTCAGTGGTATTTGAAATGACAATTTGCATTTCAGGATTTTGGGCACAATGCAAAATTTCATGCCATTGAGAACGGGCAGAAAGTGTGCGAGAGATGGAAGCATTCAAAATATACTCCTCAATGGGCTGACCATTTTCTATCCCTTTCACAGCCTGCGTAAAAAGTCCGTCTTGTTCGTTGAAATCATCCGCATCGCCTTTATCGGTTGATTTCACCACTACCACTCGGCCATTAAAAACGCCTTGTTTATTGGCTTTATCAATAAAATAATCGCACAATCCACGCAGTAAAACGCCCGTTCCGAACTGTAAAACTTTTTCCGGTAAATCAAAAACCGATGGTTCTGGCAAGTTTAATTGTTTGCTTAAATGTATCGAGTTAGAAGCTAAATGTGATTTATTAAGTTTATTGTTCATTGTACCTCATTTATAGTTATCATAGTTTAGAAAGAAGATTTTATACATAGATATACTCAATTTAAAAGAAGAAATTAAGGAGAAAAGCTAAAATTGATAGTTTTTCGATAAATACAAAAAGCGTAAACGTTTACAGAAAATTTTCTGATTCGTTTTACGCTTTTTGTACTTAAATGTTAAAGAAAAACACTTATCGCATGACTGAAAGAATTAATTTTTTGTAATATATTCAGTATCTATTACTTACTATCAAGCTTCCCCAATGGGTCCTCGATAATTCATCGGAAACTGAAAACCGATAGGGCTTTGGTCATCCGAAATTGGTCCATAAACCTCTTCATATTTTTGGATATTCTCTTTTAGCGCTTGCATCAAACGATACACGTGGTCGGGCGTGAGAATAACTCTTGATTTTACCCTTGCTTTCGGAATTCCGGGCATCATTTTGATGAAATCTATCACGAATTCACTTTGTGAATGCGCTATCATTGCCAAGTTTACGTATTCTCCCTCTGCCATTTCCTCAGATAATTCTACGTTGATTTGATTTTCTTCCTGTTGTTGTTGCTTTGCCATTTTAATTTAGATGTTCGATGTTTGTTTTCGCTGTTTGATGTTCGTAATCCGCTCGAACATCGAACATCAAATATCGAACATCGTAAACAATAGTTTTTACAAATGTATTAATTATTGAGAGGTAAACAAAAATCAGCCCTAAATTGCATAAAATTTAGATTAATTACTTACGTAAATCAAATATCAATCAACGAAAAACGATGAAATATAAGCACCTTTTTTTTGACCTAGACCATACCCTTTGGGATCATAATATCAACTCCCGAATTGGCTTGGAGGAGGTGTATCAACAATTTGATTTGCAAGCTTTGGGGTTATTTTCCCCAATCCAATTTTACCTAAAATTCAACGAAATCAATCATCAATTATGGGATAAATACGAAGCCGGTAGAATTTCCCAGGCTGAGTTGAGACATACCCGTTTTCGATTAATTTTTAGTCAGTTGGGCGTGAGTAATGATTCGATTTGTGATGAAATTTCGGATACTTACATCAGTATTTCTTCCAAAAAACATCACCTTTTACCGAATGCTCACGAGACGTTGGAATATCTCTTTCCAAAATATCCCATGCACATAATCACGAACGGTTTTGATGAAATTCAATCCATAAAGATGAATGCGGGCAAGATTACTCATTTTTTTCAAGAAGTCATCACTTCTCAGAATTCGGGCTACAAAAAACCAGATTCTCGGATTTTTGAATATGCTTTGAAAAAAATCAAAGCTGTGCCACAAGAATGTTTGATGATTGGCGATAGTTTTCAGTCGGATATTGTTGGAGCGACTCGTTCGGGAATTGATGCCGTTTTCTTCAACCCAGACCAGCGGAATCAGGATATTTCGATTAGGCCGAAATTTGAAATTCGGGATTTGGAGGAATTGAAAGGGATTTTGTAGCGTTCGATCCTGGATTTTCGATTTTCGATTTTCGTTTTCTAACATCGAAGAACGAATCTCGAACATCGAAATTAAAACATCGACAACTGATTATTATCTGTTTTATGATCAAAAATCTTCTTGTCTCGAATCAGTTTTTTGTGTTGCTCCAAAAATTCAACGAAATTGTCTAATTGATGGTATAATGGCGTAAAGTCATAAGAATCAGATGAATACGTTTCTTGATAAACGTCTTCAAAGTCCGTAATAATGTAATCTAAGGTTTTGATTCCGTACTTTTTTAATCCTAACAAATAGAAATTTTGGTGATTGAGTGCAAAACGATTTGGCGAATAAAAACGAGTCGATTTCAAATCTACGGCACGGTCAGCCCCAACTAAATCTACGTAGCCATAAATCAAGCAATTTTTGTATTTTGCTTCGGAATAAAATTGAGTTTTGTATTTTAGGGGCAATAAAGCCCGTGCTTTTTCAATAATTCCTTCTTTAAAATCGTCCTCATTTTCACCCGTTACCACTGCCTGTTCAAAATCAATTCCTTTTTGTTGTGCCACAGTCGTAGGTTTGCGCACACGGTTGATACGGTCAAGCATCTCTTGTAAATCCACAAGAATTGTACCCTGCGCATCGAGTGTTTTAGCTTCGTAATAAGCGAATGAGTTGAGAAGTGTTGGGTATATGCGGTACATTTTGGTTTGGTTATTGGTTAATTTAACGAAATCGAACTTCCCGAAAGTAAAAAAAACTTTCGGGAAGTAAAAATCTAACCAATTACAAGTCTCTCAACGGGCATATCGCCAATCAAATGATTTTCGATAATTTCCTCAACATCAGAAAGTTGTACATTGCCGTAAAAAACGCCTTCTGGGTAAACAACTAACCCTGGCCCAAAAGCACAAACATCTAAACAACCCGTTTTTTGGGCTCTTATTTCGGTTAATAATCCTCTTTCTTTCAATGAATTTTTGAAGGCATCTACCAACGCCATGCCTCTTTCGTCACCACAACATTTTTTGGGTGCGTCTTTCTGATTTGTACAGATAAAAACGTGTTTTTTGTATTTCATTATGTGTTTGTAAAGTAAAATTTCCAAGCTATCACGCAATTTACCAGTTTTATCTTAAATTTGAATTACAACTTTTAGACTTAGGATTTACAACCTCAAAATAATGACTTTTCAAACCCAAGAACAATACCAATTTATCGAAAGTATCCTCTTTGAAAATCTGGGCTATCACCCAGAAATGCTTGATTTTCAGTTTTTTTACGGCGGAAATTTCAATCTCGCCGTAAAGGTAAAAATATCGGAAGGAGAATATTTTATCAAATGGAATCAAGGCGACCACGAGGGAATGTTTGAGTCGGAGGCACGCAGTTTACAGGTCTTGCGGGATACGGGGGTAATGTCGATTCCAGAAGTAATTAATCACGGTAAAATCCTAGATAAAGAATACTTGATGATGGAATTTTTAACGACCAGTTTCAAACAATCCAATTATTGGCAAGATTTCGGACAGAAATTAGCAAAATTACATAAACATACCAATCCTCAGTTTGGGCTCAATTTCAATAATTACATTGGTGCCTTGCGACAGTCGAACGAATGGATGGATAATGGCGTACAATTTTTTATCGAAAAAAGGTTAAAAGTTCAAGCAGGATTAGCCCTGTATGACCGCAAAATTTCGGAAGAATTATACGAAAATTTCAATCAACTATACGAAAATTTACCTTCGTTAATTCCCAACGAAAAACCCGCTTTACTGCACGGTGATTTATGGTCGGGAAATGTAATGGCTGATAATAAAGGTCTTGTGGGTTTGGTTGACCCTGCTTGTTATTACGGTTTACGAGAAGCCGAACTGGCATTCACAACCATGTTTGGCGGTTTTGAAACAACTTTTTACGAAGCTTATCACGAAGTAAATAACATAGAAAATGGCTTTGGCGACAGAATTCCGCTGTATAATTTATATCCGCTGATGGTTCACGTAAATTTATTTGGCGGTGGATATTTGGATGCGGTGGAGAAGATTTTGAAGAAGTTTCTTTGACGGTTCACGAGGAACGGGAGGAACGGTAAAATGTGAACGGGTTTGCAGAACCTTAGCATTGGAATCACTTTGAAAAGCTATTTTTGAAAGAATTATCAAGAAAATATTTATCTTGTATCCACAAAATATTAAACTCAAAAGCCGTTCACCCTTAACCGTGAACCGTTTACCGTAAAATGAACGAAACTTGGATTTACATCGGTATTGGCTACGTAGCCTTGTGTATTCTTGCGTATTTTATTCAAGAAAGATTCATTTTCAAGCCCGAAAAACTGCATGCTGATTTTGAATATAAATATGATTCTCCCTTCGAGGAACTCCATTTTGAACCTGAAGAAGGCGTAAAAATTAATGGTTTACGGTTTTTTCACGATAAACCTGTGGGCTTAGTAATGTATTTTCATGGCAATACCCGAAGCATCAAAGGCTGGTCGAAATATGCGGTTGATTTTACCCGACACGGCTACGATGTAGTGATGATTGATTATCGTGGTTTTGGGAAATCAATCGGCAAACGGACGGAGGAAAATCTTAACAAAGATTCACAATTTGTGTATAGTAAAATGAGGTCGAAATATGGGTATAAAGAAGAAAATATTATTGTGTATGGGCGGTCGTTGGGCAGTGGCTTTGCCTGCAAATTGGCTTCAAACAATCGCCCCAAAATGTTGATTTTGGATGCACCCTATTATTCATTTTCACATTTAACGAATCGATTTTTCCCTTTCATGCCCATTGCGATGATTTTGCGATTTAGCATCAGAACGGACATTTGGATTAAGTACGTCAGATGTCCCATTTACATTATTCACGGAACAAAAGATTGGTTAATTCCCTATTCTTCGTCGGTTCGTTTGCAGAGTCTCGTGCCGCTAACTGCCAGATTAACACCCATTTACGGAGGCGGACATAATAATTTGCCTTCATTTTCCATTAAGGAAAAGTTTCAGATAGTTTAATTTCTCTATCTTCTTTAAAGTGAGCATCATGATTACCTCTGACAGGGTAAATTGGAATACCTTTCAAATTTTCTTGAGATTCGAATAAGCTTTACAATCTTTTGAACTCAAGGTCACTCGGATAATTTGGAATTAGTGGATACAAATTATCACCTGTTGTAATAAAAAAATCAAAATCTTCGGGGGAACCAGGCTAAGCATTCTTTTTAAATAAATTCATTCCTTGAAAAACTTTTTTTGCTATTTATAAGTCTAGCATGTTTCCAAAATCTCCAATCACTACGAAACTCTATCCTTAATCAGGATTTTTTTTAAAG
>JBBAKZ010000133.1:0-7753 GCA_040403275.1 Arcicella sp.
CATCGAATTTGAACGGAATGACTAAATCCATTTTCACATTTATAAATCCCCATTTTTTGCCATTACGCACAGGAGCAAGACCTTCACCAAACCATAAAAATTCATCGTACTGTGGAGGGATAATTACATTGGCATTGTAATCCATAAAAGCGTACTTTTTTCTTTTGGGTATATAAATCAAAATCAACCCTTCCCTAAAATTTAGTCGCTTTTCATACTTTTCATGATTTAACTCAATATTGAATTTTAGATAGGGTGAAGTTTCAACTAAATCAATTTTATGACGAAATTCTTGGGATAAAATATTGAAATACAGTAAGATACACGATAGAATTGAATACGTAGAGTATATTTTTACATGAATCAAAACTCATAAATTAACCCAATCGTTGGCACTCCTGCACCGTTTGGATTATTCAAAATAAAAGGAATTGCGTTTGAGCCATCGGTTTTGACAGGCTGTCCGTCCGTTGAAGCAAACCCTGTTGCATCCGCATTTTGCTTGAATGTATAATTTGGGTAAGAAGGATTTTTTGCTTGTAAAACATTAGTAAAGTCAATATAAAAATCTAACAAAGATTTTTTGTAGTTCCATTTTTTATCAACTCGCACATCCATAGCATTGAAAGCTGCTAATCTTTGGGTATTCAATTGACTATAATCCAAAACCCCCGTTCCCAAAGTTAAGTAATTTCTTTGTGAAGCCACTAAATCGAAAGGAGTATAAGGCGCTCCGCCTTGGTAACGGTACTTTACGCCTAATTCCCAATTGCGAGGAAGTTTATAGCCACCCACAAACGAAATCAAATTGGTGTTATCCCAAGCCGTTGGAATCAGTTTTCCATCTTTCCCCGAAAACTCCGATTTGAACCATGTATAACTAAAAACAGCAAACAGATTACCCGTTAAGTTTTGTTGTAAAAATAACTCAAATCCATAACTTCGCCCTTTCCCATTTGTGGTAACTGCCTCATTACCAAGTATATTGAAATCTCCACCTTGATTTGCCAATGAAATTCCATCTCTCACAGATACAGGATAATTACTATATTTTTTATCAAAGGCTTCCAACGTTATCCTTGTTCCTTTGCGAGGAAGCCATTCAATACCAGCCACGTAATGGTCTGATTGAATATACTTAGCATTTTGATTTTGAAGATTTCCTTTGTTGTCTCTAAAACCCAATATCGTATAAGGCGGAATTTTGAAATATCGCCCAATGGAGGCATTCAGATTAATATTTTCCGCTAAAGCATAAGAAATATTGGCTCTTGGCGAAAGCGTTTCGATTGGATTAGCGCCATCAGTTGTAAACGAATTCATGTCCGTTCTAATGCCAAAAGATGTATTTAATTTCTCCTTAAAATAACTTCGAGAAATTTGTCCGAACAAACCATATCGCCAAAAATCAATGCCATTTTGAGGAATATTTACGATTACTTCTGGCTGAATTATGATGCCGTTCGCACCTCGAATTTCTTGCCGAAGGCGATTGAACGTTTCATTCCTGTAACGATTTTGTTGAATCATAGCTCCAAAATTATATTTCCAACCACCCACAAATTTGTTATAATCAAAACGCAATTTATGTTCGGCTTCGGTTGAATAAATTTTCAGTTGTCGTTTTGCTTCGTTGCCTTCGTCATTGTCATAAAATTTATCAATATTATTATCCAACCGATTCGCCGAAAGAGCCAAATTCCAGTAACCCTTTGGTAGTAAGTGTCTTAGCGAAAATCCAGTGGTATTATTCCACTGTTTGATGCTTGATAATGACCGCAAAATGTACGTATTTTCTGGTGTTGAATTGCGTGGCGTTCTAAACCCAAAGTTATCAATTGCCCCCAGACCCAAAGCGGTGAAGGTTGTTTTTGGAGAAAGTTTTCCTGTAATTTTATACTGAAAATCCCAATAATCAGGTAAGAACGGCAAATCAATTGCTTTGAAGAGGAGTTGTAAATAAGAACGTCTTATTGACGAAAGATGAGTCCATTTCCCATCTTTTGAAAGTGGTCCTTCCAAAGTTGCAGCCGTTTCTGATGCTCCCAAACGAATATTTCCTTGGGCTTTCTCTGGGTTTCCGTTGCGTTGTTTAAATTGCAAAACTGAAGAAAGAGCATTATCATAACGAGCATCAAAAGAGGAAGAGGAAAGCGTAACATCTTCAATAAAAGAAACATTCAAAATCCCAACGGGTCCGCCCGAAGAACCCTGCGTTGCGAAATGATTAATTACGGGAACTTCCACGCCATCTAAATAAAAAACGTTTTCGTTTGGTGCTCCGCCACGAATAATAATGTCATTACGGAAACCACCTCCACCACTGGTTCCGCCCACTCCTGGGAGGGCTTGAATCACCTTTGAAATATCGAAATTCCCGCCTGGATTGGCTCTAATTTCCTCAACGGTAAGTTTTTGAACTGATAGTGGCGTAACTTCATTCGCCACACGAGCCTTATCTACAGTAACCTTAACTTCCTGTAACTGAGAGGTTTCAGGGTCTAATTCAAAATTGATGATGTTCGCATTTCCAGAAGTGATGGAAACATTATAACGAATTAGCGTCTTATAACCCACAAAGGAAACTCGGACATTGTAGGATTTCACGGGTACGTTTTTTAACGAAAAATTTCCTTCCACATCTGCCGAGACGCCCAGCGTAGTTCCTTCCAAAGAAACCGTTGCTCCGATTAAAATTTCTTGGGTATTTTTATCCCGAATTGAACCCGAAATAGTGCCTGTTCTCTCTTCTTTTTGAGCTAAAGCCGTAAAAAGATTTATTAAAAGAAATCCTATTAAAAGAATTAGAGAATATCGTTTATTAAATTGAAGATACATAAATTGATTTGTTAAAATTAAAATGTTTTCGTACTTGATATTGATAATAATGTTAAAATTAAAATGTTTTAGTATTAATACAAAATAATTTTGTATTAATTTTTACTATTTTAGTATGTTATCGTATTTTTGTAAAAATCCATTCACAAAAATGAATTACGAATTATTGAAAGAAATAGTGATAAATCTGGAAAGATTTGAACAAGAAAATGAGTTTAAAAATGGTTCATTGCACGATTTTGGTCAATGGCTATCAAAACAGCAAGTTACTGATTATGAGTCAACTAATGAAATGATGCCATCGGCATCTGCCCTCGTTCCAGATGAAATTAAAGCCTCTGCTGAATTACCCGAGGTAATAATTGCAAAATTATTAACTTATCTATCCCGATATTTGAAAATATACTTCAAAAAAGGCTTGGAGGGAACCCTATTGACCACTAGCGATGATTTTACGTATTTGGCAATATTGTTAAACAAAGGAAATCTCACGAAAACGGAGCTTATTTTATTGAATGCCCACGAAAAAACCTCTGGAATGGAAGTGATTAAAAGGTTGCTAAACAACGGGTTGATTGAACAATACAACGATGAATCTGATAAACGGAGCAAGCGGATTATACTAACAGAATTAGGAAAAGGTGTGTTGTTTCAAAGTTTTGAAGCAATGGGAAAAGTAGGCAAAATTGGCACGGGACATTTGACTGAACCTGAAAAATACCAGTTAATGAATCTTCTGAAAAAATTAGATAATTTTCACAATGATATTTATTTGAATCATCGGGAGAAAAATTTAAGTCAGTTGATTGAAGAAAAAGTAAATTAAAGATTTTTGCCTTATTAATATTATTATATGAAAATACATTCATATATTTGCAAACGATATTAAAATCAGTAATTAAAATGGCAACCGTTGCTTATCAAATCAATAAAGAGAAACTCGAAAAAGCAGCTTTTATTCTGAAAACCGTTGCTCATCCTACTCGCTTAGCGATTGTCGATTTGCTTTCTCAAAACGAAAAATTGTCGGTCAACGATATTTGTGGTGTTTTGGGATGTGAACAATCGCTCCTCTCCCACCATTTGATTAATATGAAGTTAAAGGGAATTTTACGTTCCGAAAAAGATGGATTAAACGTTTTTTATTCTTTGAAAGAACGAGAAGTAATGAAATTGATTGAATGCATTGAACATTGTGATTGCAATTACTAGCTTTGAGATTTTGGTATAAATTTATTTTCAATTTTCGTATAATACCCATTGCTAGCCGCTATAAATGAAAACATTAACATATATTAATATTACTCTATGGATTTAATAGGCTATTTTTTAGCAACAGTTATTGGACTATTACTCAGTTTATTAGGCGGTGGCGGATCCATTTTAACCGTCCCAGTTTTAGTTTACATTTTTCAGATTGACCCCGCTTTGTCAACAGCTTATTCACTACTTATTGTGGGAACTACTTCGGCGATAGCCTCAATTAATTATCTTATAAAAGGCTTAGCAAGCCCAAAAACAGCTTTATTTTTTTCGTTTCCCTCTTTTATTATGGTATTTGTCACTCGCAAATATTTCATACCATTGATTCCCAATGAAATTGTACGATTCGGTGATTTCATTTTAACGAAAAACACCTTAATCATGTTAACTTTTGCGCTTTTGATGGTTTTGGCTTCACGGTCAATGATTCGAAAAAGACAAGAAGTTGATAATATTTCGGAGGCGATGAGACGAGTAAATTATAGTCTAATTTTTATTGAAGGCTTAATAGTAGGCACATTGACAGGCTTTGTGGGCGTTGGTGGGGGATTTTTAATAATTCCCGTTTTGACCAATTTCGTGAAACTTCCCATGAAATTGGCGGTTGGCACTTCGCTAATGATTATTGCCATCAATTCCTTAATTGGATTTACGGGCGACCTTGGAAAACACGAAATGAATTGGACTTTTCTGGGAACGTTTATTGGATTAGCAATTATTGGCGTATTATTTGGTACAACCCTTTCAAAACGTTTGGATAATAAACAATTGAAACCTGCCTTCGGGTGGTTTACGCTCTTGATGGGAACTTGGATTTTGATTAAAGAATTGATTTTGAAGTAGCTTTTGGCTTTCGGCAGTTAGCAATCGGCTTTCAACAAAAAATACTTAGTATAATGGTAACAAATATAATTACCAATCAAATTACCAAAAGCTGAAAGCCAATTGCTGACAGCTAAAAGCTAAAATATGACAAATTTTCTCTCCAAAGATTACTGGAATAATCGCTACGAAGCGAAAGAAACTGGCTGGGATTTGAAAACTATTTCGCCTCCCTTAAAAGCGTATATCGACCAATTAACGGATAAAAATATGCGTATTTTAATTCCAGGTTGTGGCAGTGGATACGAGGCTGAATATTTATTAAAACAAGGTTTTCAGGACGTAACTGTCATTGATTTTGCTCCTTTAGCGGTGGAAAAAATGAAATGCAGTATGTCTGATCATCAAACTATAAAAATAGTTTGTGCCGATTTTTTTACGCATTCAAGCGAGTATGATTTAATTTTAGAACAAACTTTTTTCTGCGCTTTAGACCCTTCTTTACGTACAAAATACGTTCAAAAGATGAGTGAATTATTATCCGAGAATGGAAAATTAGTAGGCTTGCTTTTTGGCGTAGAATTTAAGAAAAATCCTCCTTTTGGGGGAAATCGAGAAGAATATCTAGATTTATTTTCAAACAAATTTAAAATTAATCTTCTAGAACCTTGTTATAATTCCGTAAAGCCTCGACAGGGAAATGAATTATTCTTTAATTTCTCAAAAAAATAGTATTCTGATCTTTTATCGAAAACCTTTCCAACGTTGAGAAACAAACTAAAAATATGAAAGTAGAACAAATTTATACGGGCTGTTTAGCTCAAGGGGCATATTATATTGAATCGGCTGGAGAAGTTGCCATCATTGACCCTTTGAGGGAAGTAAATTCATACATCGAAAAAGCCAAGCGAAACAATGCTTCAATCAAGTACATTTTCGAAACTCATTTCCACGCTGATTTTGTGTCAGGTCATGTAGAATTATCCCAAAAAACGAAAGCTCCAATTATCTATGGGCCAAACGCAAACCCAACATTTGAGGCCATAATAGCCACTGATAATCAGGAATTTAAGTTAGGAAATGTAATGATAAAGGTTTTGCATACGCCTGGACATACGATGGAATCGAGTTGTTTTTTGTTGTTTGACGAAAACGGGAAAACAACCAATCTTTTTTCAGGAGATACCCTTTTTATTGGAGATGTTGGTCGCCCAGATTTAGCCCAAAATGGTTCATTGACGATTGAGGATTTGGCGGGACATTTATATGATTCGCTCAATCAAAAAATTATGCCTTTGGCGGATAATATTATTGTCTATCCTGCACACGGAGCGGGATCAGCCTGTGGAAAAAATATGTCGAAGGAAACTTCTGACACTTTGGGGCATCAAAAACAAGTAAATTATGCTTTGCAACCTCAAACAAAGGAGCAATTCATCGTGGCTGTAACAGAAGGATTGACTCCCCCTCCGTTCTACTTTCCAAAAAATGTATTGTTGAATAAGACGGGCAGTCAAAATGTTACGGGTGTCATGGAGCGAGGATTGACGCCACTTTCTCCCAATGAATTTGAGGATTTAGCCAATACAATCGACACTTTAGTTATTGATACTCGCAAGCCAGAAATGTTTCGAGTAGGATTTATTCCTCGGTCAATTTTTATTGGAATTGACGGCGATTTTGCTCCGTGGGTGGGTACATTGGTGCGGGATATTCAGCAAGAAATTTTGATTGTGGCAGACGAAGGACGTGAAGAAGAAGTAATAAAACGCCTTGCCCGAGTGGGTTACGACAATGTTTTGGGGTTTTTAAAAGGTGGTTTTGAAGCTTGGAAAACCGCAGGAAAAGAAATAGATGAAGTTGAATCAATCACTGCGGAAGAATTTGCTAATATTTATAGCGAGAATGAAAAGCGAATAGCGAATAGCGCACATCAAACATCGAAAATCGAAAATCGAATCAAAATAAAAGACGTGAGAAAAACCACCGAATTTGAGACAGGACACATCAAAGAAGCAGAGAATATTCCCTTGGCTCAGATTTCTGAATTGATGACAGCGTTTGAGAAAGAGGAGACAAATTATATCCATTGTGCGGGTGGATATCGTTCTATGGTAGCTTCAAGTATTTTAAAATCAAGGGGTTATGACAATGTGGTGGATATTCAAGGTGGCTTTGGAGCGATTGCGAGGACTGGGATTTTAGGGAATTACTGAGCTAACATTCGTAATTTTTCGGGCAAGATAGCTTTCTGTAAGAACGCTTTTGCTCTATCATTTTTTTTGGAAAATAGGTTCAAATCTTCTAAAGCATCAAGACTTGGGTCATAAGCAAAATTGGCAGATTTAGGAAGTTTTACTTTGCGTTTTCGTTGAATCGTTTTCATTTGGTAAGCAATTTAATTTGAGATAAAATTAGAACAAATTTTTAATCAAAAATGATTCGTATTGAACATTTTTTTGAAAAGACTCATATACTCCATTTATTGAGCCATATATTTCAAACTTTAATTCAAAATATTCAAGAAACTTACTGATAGCTATTTGATAAAGTCGTGTTCGTGTAGGAGTACTGCCTTCTATATAAATCCAAACATCAGGGTTTTCATTTAAAAATAATTCTGTAATGGATATAACCGTTGCTAATACTTTAACCATATCGCCATTATCACTTATTTCTTTATCATCTATACTTTGTGATTTCTCGTCAAAATCTCCAAAGCCAAGATTAAAAATGTTATCTTGAATTTCAGTAAATCTGACAACTTTTAAAATAATGCCATTTCTTCCAACACTTTTAAAACGATAAATCTTTTTCTTTTTTGATAATT
>JBBAKZ010000134.1:0-879 GCA_040403275.1 Arcicella sp.
TATTTCTGAACAAAACAAATTATATCAATCTAATTGATTATGTTCAACCAAAATTTCTTACCGATGAAAACACAACAACTCATTATTTTTTCCAAGAAAATTATAAGGAAATGCGCAAATTTGCTTGTAATGGCATTTTTTGCCTTATTGATAGATTCTTGTAATGTTAAAGAAACGGACGTTACGCCTGTAACAGATACTTCTCCAGCCAATAAATTTTCAGCGGAAGTTGCCACGAAATGGGCGGATTTACAACTTCAACTCACCAAAACCACGGCGGGTTATACTCCACCAGTTGCTTCCCGGGCGTATGGTTTGGGAGGTTTGACGATGTATGAATCCATCGTCGGCGGACTATCCAATAATCAATCGCTGGTGGGTCAATTGAGTGCTTTAACGACATTACCAACGACTGAAACGGGTAAAGAATATAATTGGGCTATAAGTGCTAATGCTGCTGAAGCTACAATAATGAGCGCTTTATACGCTGAAGTTTCACGTCCTCAAGCGGTGGCGAATCAACGAGTAATTGATTCTTTGGAAGTAATTTTAAAAAATTCATATCAGGTAAACGTGGCGCAAGATATTGTGGACCGTTCGGAAAAATTGGGCCAAGATATTGCCAATGCGATATTTGAATGGTCAAAAACCGACGGCGGACACGAAGGATATAAGCGTAATTTTCCTGCAACTTATTTGGTTCCTTTATTTGATGGTGCGTGGCAACCCACTGAAAATGGGCAAAAAATCCCAATGCAACCGACTTGGGGAACAAATCGTACTTTTGTGCCAGCCAACCAAAATATGGTCATTCCGACACCAATACCATTTTCTTCTTCTTTAGTTTCACCTTATTTCTCAACTTATTTTGAAGTTTAT
>JBBAKZ010000134.1:889-5731 GCA_040403275.1 Arcicella sp.
TAAGTCGTTGACGGATGAAGAAAAAGCAATTGCTGTCTGGTGGGCGGATAATCCAGTAGAGACTTTCACGCCTCCTGGACATTCTTATAATATTGCCAATATCGCCGTAAAACAAACAAAAATCGGATTAGGAAAAGCGGCAGAAGCATTTGCCCGTACGGGAATTACAGTAAATGATGCGTTTATTAATTGTTGGAAATGTAAATTTAAATTCAATAATGAGCGTCCCTACACAATGCTCCGCAGAACAGTGGATGCCAACTGGAAACCATTCTGGCCAGCGCCTCCTTTCCCAGGTTTTCCATCGGGTCACGCTACCCAATCGGGAGCTGTTTCGACGGTTTTAACTAATTTCTTTGGTGATAATTTTGCCTTTGTGGATGACTCTCACGTAGGAAGAGGCAGTGATGCATCCACTGGAATCGTATTTAAAGCCCGTTCTTTCAAAAGTTTTAGCCAATTTGCAACCGAATCTGCTAATTCTCGTTTTTATGGCGGAATTCATACTCGACAAGATAACGAAACAGGTTTGGCGGAAGGACAAAAAGTTGGTAAAAATGTAATCGCTTTGAAATTTAAGAAATAGATATTCATTAAAAATGCCAACTTCCTCAAGTTGGCATTTTATATTTTTTAATCAAAATAGATTGCAGTCTCTGGATTATTTCGATACTCAAACATCATTTTAATTTGCGAAAATACATTTCTTGGCTCTGAAAGTGGAGGCAGATTTTCTAAACTAAAATATTGAATATCAGATGTTTCTGTGGTATCTTTTGAAATCTCACCGCCAATTTTTTCGCAGAGAATAAAAATTTTATAAACATACCAAGCCTCAAGTGGATGAGGATGATTTCGTTTATCGAATATACCTAGAACCCTCACGGTTTTTACATCCAATCCTGTTTCTTCCTGTAATTCTTTCACGGGTACTTCTCCGGGAGAATAACCCACATCTGCCCAACCTCCAGGGAGAGACCATAGACTATTCACTTTTTCTTTAAGCATCAAAATTTCTCCCAATTCATTAAAAATCACCGCTCTAATATCTACTTTTGGCCTTTGATAGCCATTTCTTTCCTCGGTAAAAAGATTACCAATTTTTTCGATGGGTTCATTCGTTAATTGCGCTAAAATTTTGACGCTAATATCCGCTATTTGTTGGTAACGTTCACGGTCAAAAGGTTTGTCTTCGATATAAAAAATGCCCGCTTGAGCGATTGATTGTAGCCGTTTAGCAATAGAAAGTAAATTGCTATTTTACATCATATTCTTTTTTTTGCAAATTTAGGGTGGCCAATTCTTTAACAGTTATTTACACGCATATAAAATTCTACAAAATGAAAAAAAATATTGAATTAATAGAACCAGATCGTATTTATCACCTCTATAATCGTGGGATTAATGGCGAAAATATCTTCAAAGAAGAACGGAATTATACATATTTTTTACAAAAATACGCTCAATATATCGAACCAATTGCGGAAACTTTTGCTTACTGTTTACTCAAAAATCATTTCCATATTGCCGTTAGAGTTAGGAGTGAGGATGAAATCATTAAATTTTACCAAACGAAAAAAATGAAAACCATTTCGGATAAGGATGAGGGGAATAAGAACGTAGGCAAGGTTCAAAACCTTGCCTACGTTAAAACTAATATACCTTTTTAAAATAGTAGTTAAATCTTCTTAATTCGGTTTGGGCGCTTTATAATTCAAAGGTCTCCAAGTATTATTTTTAGAATTTATATCGGGAAAAACGTGGTCAGGGTCAATGGTAACTGATTTTAAGGGTAAAGTTGTCGTACTCTTGAATGTCCAAGAACCACCTCGTTGCCAAATTTCAATGGGTAATGTAACCCTTTCTTTTGAACCTCCTACCATTTCCATTTCTACGATGGCAGGCATGGCTAATTTTTCCAAGTTTTCAATGATAATAACCGCCCCATTTTTTGGATCTTGTTCGATGTATTGCACATCTTTTACTGATTGGTCAAGTTTCCAAGTTTCATAAAACCAACCTTTCCAAAACCACGATAAATCTTCGCCAGCGGCATCTTCCATTGTTTTAAAGAAATCGTATGGCGTTGGATGTTTAAATGCCCAACGCTTGATGTATTCACGGAAAGCATAATCAAAACGCTCTTGTCCAAGAATTTGCTCTCGCAACATTTTTAAACCCAAACCTGGCTTATAATACGCTTCAAAACCCAATCCATTCGGCTGGATTACGTCTGGAATATTCATAATTGGCTCGGCGGATTCACGAAATAATTGCTTAGACATTTGGTGCATGTCAATTTTTGCTCCTTTGTATTCGCCATTATTAAAGCCATCCGTTGAATAAAAATTGATGAAAGTATTAAATCCTTCATCCATCCAAGCAAATTTACGTTCGTTTGAACCCACAATCATGGGAAACCAATTGTGCCCAAATTCATGGTCAGTAACGCCCCAAAGGCTTTCTCCCGAACTATTACTACCGCAAAAAACAATTCCTGGATATTCCATTCCACCCACAACGCCCGCTACATTGGTTGCCACAGGATAAGAATATTCGTACAGCCATTTCGAATAATACTCAATGGCCGCTTTCACGTATTCAGTTGAGCGTGACCATGCTTTATTTCCATCTGATTCAGAAGGATAGGCCGACATGGCCAATGATTTTTTACCACTGGGTAAATTTATTCGGGCAGCATCGATGATGAATGCTTTTGAGGTAGCAAAAGCCACGTCACGAGCCATGGAACAACGGAATTTCCAAGTGATTTTGCCCTCTTTTTTCGGACGAGAATTTTCTTTTCCAACTTCATCTTTCTCGACAATCATGACTGTTTTGTCGCTATTTGCCGCTTCCGCCAAACGTTTTTGCTGCTCAGAAGTCCAACATTCCGCTGGGTTTGTCAATTCTCCCGAACCTACCACAATGTGCGTTGAAGGAACCGTTACGGCGTATTCAAAGTTGCCATATTCCAAATAAAACTCGCCGGCTCCCAAATAAGGAAGCACATTCCAGCCTTCGATATCGTCATAAACACACATCCGTGGATACCATTGAGCGAGCTCAAAAACGGTTCCATTTCCAGCCTCTTGCGTTCCCATACGGTCAGAGCCATATTTTGGGATATTAAATGAGAAAGTTACTTTAATTTTTGCCGAACCAGTTCTTTCCACCAAAGGCGAAGCCAACTTGATTTGCATGCGGGTATCCGTTACATAAAAATCAGCGGGTTTGCCATCAATTGTTACCGATTTTACTTGGTAGCCACCTTCAAAACTTGTGTTGCCAAAACGTCCACCCGAAATTGGCGTGGTTAATCCGCCACGAGATTTTGTGTTGAATTGGTTTTGGTCTAACTGTAACCAAAGAAAATTTAGTTTATCGGGCGAAACATTTTTGTAGGTAATTTCAACGTCTCCATCCACGATATTTTTCACGTCATCTAAGGAAACATTGATTTTATAATCGGCCGAATTTTGCCAATAATTAGCGCCAGGTGTTCCTGAGCCACTTCTTGTGGGCGTTGAAAGGGTGTAATTAAACAACGGGTTGAACAAATCATATTGACTATAATTTGATTTTTGAGGGACTTGTTGAGCTATTGATCCAAATGTGCCAAGCACGGCAATAGCAGCAAAAAATAATTTTTTCATTCCTAAACGTTTTTTTGTAAATAATTTTAAATTACAATGGAGTTGCCGAACAATTTTAAACGGCGTTTTTTTTGCTGTAATTGATTGATTACAAGCGTTTACTTCGCTAAATTCTAATGCCTAAATCTTGACTGCTAGGTTCCTAGCAAATGACAATAAATTTTCAAAATGTAGTTTTGAACACGTACTTTAAAACCTACAATTGTGAGATAGCTTTTTATGGGTTTGTTAATATCTCAATGTCAGCACTGTATCTGCTTTAAAATATCGTTTTATAGTAATATCAAGCGAATTTTCTTTCTTAGCAATAGAATTATAAGGTAATACAAAATCGCCAATTGTAGACTTTTCATCTAAGAAACTGATAATTTTTTTCTGATTGTTAGCGGTTTGAATTTCAACGACATATTCAACATCATTCTTAGGAGGAATTACATTATACCATTTCCTTAAAATTTTACCGTTAAAAGCTGCTGCTTTCACCTCATTTTCACCTCTAAAAGAAGTTTTTGGTTCAGTTCTTTTCGTAAAAAAATCAATTCCGAAGGCAATTACAGCGATGGCAATGATCACTGGTACAATCGTTTTTGTGAGGGGATGAGGTTCTTCTGTAGACCGTTTTGGACCGCCACCATCTCCTCCAAGCATATTGCCAATAAGAGGTATTTTTAATTTTGGTCTTGGGCGACTTACGGGTCTATATGACGAAGGTGTTTGTTCCATGGTATATTGAAGGTTTTTTTGTAAAAATAAACAAAAATTAGGAGAATAATATGGTTTTATTCTCCTAATTTTGAATGAAACGATTCCCAAAATATTATGAAAGAAAAAGACAAATCTCTTCCGCCATTTATCAAATCTTGGCAACAATTATATTGGCTTGTGGTAGCTAATTTAGTTTTAATGATTTTGTTATTTTATCTTTTTGGGGAGTATTTTAAATAGCTTCCTACACTGCTACTTTTACTAACTCTACTAATTTATCTACTACAAAATCAATCTCTTCAGCGGTATTATATTTTGAAAAAGAGAATCTTACCGACGGACGGTCTAGCGAGGTATTTAAGGCTGTAAGTACGTGCGAACCAATGTCCGAACCGCTGGTGCAGGCACTTCCCCCCGACACAGAAATCTTGTTTATGTCTAAATTAACAATAAACATATCTCCTTCTTCGCAAGGAGGGAA
>JBBAKZ010000134.1:5741-7408 GCA_040403275.1 Arcicella sp.
ACACGGTATAAAGACTTTTTTCTAAATTATCCGAATCTCCGTTGAATTGTATGTCTTCTATGTTTTGTCTCAATTTAGTAATCATTCTCTGCTTCAAGCCTTCAATGTGCTGACGGTGTTCGTCCATGCCAGAATAAGCGATTTCTAGCGCTTTCGCCATGCCAACAATTCCATAAACATTTTCGGTGCCTCCACGCATATTGCGTTCCTGCGAACCACCGTGAATCAGCGGTTGAATTTTATTTTTTGAATTAATATAAAGGAAACCTACACCTTTTGGACCATGAAATTTATGGGCTGCACCCACTAAAAAATCTATCTTCAAATGTTGCAAATCGTGGCGATAATGACCCATGGTTTGCACGGTATCAGAATGGAAAATAGCGCCATAATCTTCACATAATTGTCCAACAGTGGTCATATCCAATAGATTTCCTACCTCATTATTGCCGTGCATTAACGAAACCAAAGTTTTCGGATTATCACGTAATAATTTTTCCAAATGATTCAATTCAATGTGTCCTTTTGAGTCCAAGTCCACAAAATTGAGTTTGATTTTCCCCTTTTTCTCTAAATATTCTAAGGTATGTAAAACAGCGTGATGTTCAAGTGGAGAAGTGATGGCGTGGGTAATTTCAAATTTTTCAATCGAGCGAATAATTGCCATGTTATCGGCTTCCGTTCCACCCGAGGTGAAGGTAATTTCAGCGGGTGATGCATTCAAAAGTCCAGCAATGGTTTTTCTGGCACGTTCAACGGCACTCCTCACTTCACGCCCGTGTCCATGAATAGAAGATGGGTTTCCAAAATTCATTTCCATCATGGGTAACATGGCTTCAAGTACGGCTTTGTCGATGGGAGTAGTAGCGGCGTTGTCTAAATATATTCTGTTCATTCGTATAAAATTTCAATAATTATAAAGTACAAAGTTAGCGAATTATGAATCAATATTTTACATCCATTTTTTGCAGTTAAAAGTGCCTAAACCGTTTGTTAAAATTATTGTTTTCAAATGGACCTATTTTATTAACATAAATTAATTTTTTTGTACCCAAAATTAATTTATAAAAATTTGTCATTATTTTTAACTTTAGAAGCAATCATCTATTATTTAGTGCCATAGTAATAATAAATATCTAAGTGTGAATTATATAATATATTGTAAAAATGGTGTCATAATTAATGAAACATCGTAGCATAATTTTGCGATGTGGAAATTCATTCACAATTCTAAACAATAAATTAGGTATGTCAACTACAGCAACAAGTAGCTCAACATCGAACATTGATTCAACTATCGACAGCATTGAACAATTAGTAGAAAAAAAATCGGTAACTGGTGCTCCGTCTGCCATTGATGGTTGGATAAAAACACTGCATGGGAATGAAGATTTGTCTGATATTTCTTCAGATTTAGAAGATTTGAAAGCAGCAATTCTAAAAATGGATGGCAAGAAAATTGTTGAATTAATGACTTCTTTGGGTGAACAGACAACCGCTGCCGCAAGTTCGGCCAAGGGAGCTGATGCAAGTGGAGTGAAAAAACTTGGCAGTGCTCTAACATCTGCAGCCAAGACTATCGGAAAATTACTTTAATGATTAAATTGGGAGGATTAACAAGGTAGTAGCTAATGAGTTTGCTAAATCATCCTTGGATAACTATTGGC
>JBBAKZ010000134.1:7418-7749 GCA_040403275.1 Arcicella sp.
AATTAGATTTTACATGCAGTAAATGTGCCTATTTTATCCGACTTTATCAAGGATAAGAAATGAGATGCTGATTGGTGGCGTATTTTCTGATTTGTCAAGTTGGCATAACGGCATCAGAGACATAGTAGTTTTCCAACTTTCTGACTATGACCAACGAAATGGTATGCGAGTCTGTGCCCCGTTTTATCAGGCTAAAAATAGGGCTATCAACCAAAATCTCTACCTCTGAAAATTATTAACATTGGAAAAGGCGTGAAAGTAGCTATTTTCACGCCTTTGTATTTTAATCAGCAGATTAATTCCCAGACACAAATTCTTTCATATCATTCAT
>JBBAKZ010000135.1:0-792 GCA_040403275.1 Arcicella sp.
ATTTTTTTATCTAATCGATTCAACCACCTCTTTCACATATTTTATCGTAAAATCAATTTCCACTTCCGTTGTGAATTTTCCTAAACTAAAACGAATGGAGGCGTAGGCCAAATCATCACTTAAACCGATAGATTTCAGTACGTAAGACGGCTCAACGGAGGCGGAAGTACACGCCGAACCACTCGACACAGCAAGATCTCTGAACGATTGCAGTAGATTTTCGCCATCAACTTTACCAAATGAAATATTAGTTAAATTAGGTAAGCGATTTGCAATATTCCCATTCAGTTTTACGTCCGAAATATTTTGCAAAATGCCTTGTTCTAATTTATTCCTTAAAATAGTAAGTCTTTGATTTTCTAGAGTTAAACTATTTTTTGCTAATTCACAAGCTGCTCCTAAACCCACAATTCCTGGAACATTTAAAGTACCAGAACGAAATCCTCTTTCGTGTTTTCCACCGTCCATCTGGGCCATTAGTTTGCTCGCTTTTGATTTTTTTTTGATGTATAATGCGCCAATTCCTTTGGGACCATAGAGTTTATGCCCCGATAAACTCAACAAATCAATCTTATCTTTTTGAACATCAATTTCAATTTTTCCAACCGCTTGCGTTGCATCCGAATGAAAAAGAATCGATTGTTTTCGAGCCAATTCGCCAATTTCTTTTATTGGCTGAATAATCCCAATTTCATTGTTGGCATACATAACTGAAATTAAAAAAGTATCCTCTCTGATGTCATTTTCAACCTGCTGGACCGTTATTAAACCCGTCGAATCAGGTTGTAAATA
>JBBAKZ010000135.1:802-7747 GCA_040403275.1 Arcicella sp.
TTTTCAAGGTGTTGACATACATCTAAAACCGCTTTGTGTTCTGTTTTCACCGTAATGATGTGTTTTTTAGTAGGATAATTATTTTCAAATAAACCCTTGATAGCCAAGTTGTTAGCCTCTGTGGCTCCACTGGTAAAAATAATTTCTTTAGGTTCTGCGTTCAGTAAAGTGGCTACTTGCTCACGAGCATTTTCAACGGCTTCTTGGGCAGTCCAACCAAAAAGATGCGAACGGGAAGACGCATTTCCAAAAGTCTCAGAAAAATATGGTAGCATTTTTTCCAAAACTTGTTTGTCAACAGGCGTTGTGGCATTGTAATCAAGATACACTGGAAATTGCATGATGGTAAGACTGGGTTAAATTGGGTCATATTGAACTATCAATTTATCAAGGACAGAGCTCAAAACTAAGTATACATCTTTACAAACAAAAAAGTGGAGCAAACGTTTTGTCTACCCCACTTAAAAAAATCATTTTATTGAAATTTATTTTCCGCCAAACAATCCACCAAGAAGACCGCCTAATCCGCCTCCACCTTGTTGTTGTCCACCACCCATGAATTTGCCAGCGATATTCATTACATCACTCAAATCTACTTTTCCATCTGCCATCACCCCCATAATATCGCTCATATTGAAAGAAGAATCTTGAGGGTCATTAGTTTTAGTAATCATCGAACCCATAACGCCGGGTAGGACTTGTGATACGATTCCTGAAGCAGCACCATTAGCGATGCCAAATTTTGTCATCAATCCACTAATTGCTTGTTGTGCAATTCCAGCGACGATTGGATTTGACATTAATCCGCCGGCTGAAGTTCCTGATTGACCACCAAGTAATCCAGCTAATCCAGCCATTCCACCTTGACCGCCTTGCGCCTGTTGTTGCATTCCACCCGTAATTGCTCCTAAGATCGTTTGCATCGCATCATTATTATGTTCGTTTGGGATGGCGGGATTATTAACGATTGCGTCTTGAGAATGGTCTTGAATCAGACCCATTAGTTGTTCTAACATTTTTGTTTTTTTTAATATGATTATTTTCCAAAATTATTACAATTATAGATAGACTTTTTCTAATTTCAAGAATTATTCTAACGTTTATTTTAAATTGCGTGTTTATGACAATTAAACCTAACTCCGAGTCACCAATTAAGGAAGAAATTTATTTAAAAGAGCAAATAAATTTGTTAATAGCCGATTTATTGTATCCTTCTGAATCTGACGAAAAAATTGTGTATTTTGAAATGGAACTTCCGACGGCAGAAAACTTGTCTCTGGCCAATTTTAGGATGCTTAATGGGATTCCCTCCGAAGTAATGATTCAAGAAATGGAGTTGGAAAAATTCTTTGAGCCCTTAATTAAAATAGATGATTGGTTTGGCGATGAAGAGAAAAAATGGGCGGCGGATAGTCTAAAATTGAAAAAGATGCTTTCAGAAAAATTAAAGGACATAAAAATTCTGAAAGTGGGCGAGATACAAATGGATGTTTACCTTTTCGGAAAAGCAGAAGAAGGCAAATGGGTAGGATTAAAAACCAAAATCATCGAGACATAAGAATAGAACAAGGGATTTAAAATTGTAGAATTTAATATTTTTAAAATCTGTGTGGCCGTTGGCATCGGCGTAATCTGCGTCCCATTGGTACAAAAAAAAGAGCGATTCAAATGAACCGCTCTAATTTTCTATTTTATTGATGCTGTAACTGCTTTGAACGCCTCTGGGTTGTTCATGGCTAAATCAGCTAATACTTTTCTATTCAACTCAATACCTTTCGCATGAATCTTACCCATAAATACTGAGTAAGACATTCCTTCCTGACGTGCCGCAGCGTTGATACGCTGAATCCACAATGAGCGGAAGTCTCTTTTCTTAACCTTACGGTCACGGTAAGCATATTGAAGACCTTTTTCAATCTTATTTTTTGCTACTGTCCATACGTTTTTACCTCTTCCGTAAAAACCTTTGGCTAATTTGATAATTTTTTTACGTCTTGCTCTTGACGCTACGTGATTGACACTACGTGGCATATTTTTTTTTGTTTTTTGAAATTTGGCGGTAAATTTTTACACTTAATGAGCCAATTTTCTGGTTGAACAATAACTAAAATTTGGGATTAGGGATAGGGGACCAGGGGTTAGTTAAAAACTATATTCCTTCCCTAACATCTTAATACCCAGAAGGTACTGATAAACTTGAATTAGGTGTTTATTTCAATACTGAAACCTAAAACCAATTACATCATACCTCAAAACAAATTTTACATAACTAACATTAAAGTTACTCTATCCATATCTGATGGACTTACTAACGTGGCGTGAACTAAGTTACGCTTACGTTTCGTAGATTTTTTAGTAAGAATGTGGCTATGATAAGCATGTTTACGCTTAATTTTGCCGGTTCCTGTAATCTTGAAGCGCTTTTTAGCTCCAGATTTGGTTTTAATTTTTGGCATTTCTGTTGAATGATTAAAAAATGAAAAGTATTGATTTTATAAAATAGAGTGCAAAGATACGGAAAATACAAATACAAATTTAAAAATACTCTTCAAAACGTTCGTAAAGCGTCGTAATGTAATTCCTATTGCCATTTGGATTTCGTAAACTCTTGGTGAATTCATACCAATATCCATCGCCAATTGAGATAAACTTACCTAAGGTTTGTGGTTCTTTTTTGGACGCTTTATCCGTTAAAAATTCACCAATAAATACCTGTCCCAACAAATCACTGGCTTCTTCCCACGGTAAACTCCTGCTTACTTTTTCGCCATTGATTTCAGTATAAGCCTCCACTTTTCGATTGGTATAATGGAGAATCAATTCAAATATGGAAATTTTATTATTTGAGCCTAAGTTTTTGAAAATCAGTTTGAAAGGCATTTCTTTTCCGTACGTTTCATAAACTGTTTGGGTTAATTCTTGCAATAAATATTCCCATTCTTCTTGATTTTGAGGATTGCCGAAAGGTTTTTCGTTAATGGATAATTCCAGAAAATTTTGTTCTTCCTTTAAGCCTTTGGTATTGGGCTTTTCGGGCGTAAATGCTAATAATTTCAGAATGGGTTGTTTCCAAGCATTCGAGATTTCTCCGGCCCAGGCAAGGTCTTCTTCACCATTGAAACCCTCTTCTAAAATTTCTTCGTCCGTCAATTCGTCTCTGTACGTATAAGCGATTTCAAATTTTGCATCAATAAAATCCTTCTTAAAATTGAATGTGAGTAATATTTGATGCGAAAACGGTGGCGGTAAAATATCCGACGTTTCAAATTTTATTTCTAAATGTTTAAGTTCCTCTAATTTCATGCTACCTAATTTATTGTTCCCTGAATCAATTTCAGGGCAAAGATACTAAGCCTTTTCCTGTTAGCGGTTGTTTAGAACTTATTGAAGAATAGTTTTTCAAAAAAAAGTGTAAATTTGAAGAAATTAAAGGGTATCAATTTAATTTTGACTTAGTAATAAAATGAAAAAAACAGTAGTCGTATTAACAGGAGCGGGTATTTCTGCCGAAAGTGGGGTCGCTACTTTTAGAGATTCAGATGGACTTTGGGAAAATTATTCCATTGAAGATGTTGCTACGCCGCAAGGGTGGGCCAAAAACCCAGCGTTAGTGCAACGTTTTTATAACGCAAGACGTCAACAATTGCCCACGGTTGTACCCAACGAAGGCCATAAAATTTTGGCTAAATTGGAAGAATATTTTAATGTCAGAATCATTACCCAAAACGTGGATGATTTGCATGAACGTGGAGGTTCAACAAATGTACTCCATTTACACGGGCAACTTACCCAAGCGAAAGGCTCAAAGGATAAGGAAAAGATTTACGACATTGGTTATCATTCCATAGAAATGGGAGATTTAGCCGAAGATGGTACGCAAATGCGTCCGCACATCGTATGGTTTGGCGAAGATGTTCCAGAAATAATAAATGCCGTAGAATTAGCCGCCGAAGCTGATATTTTTGTGGTGGTAGGTACGTCTATGCAAGTTTATCCAGCGGCCAGTTTAGTAAATTATGTCGATAACAAGGTACCAATTTACATCATTGACCCCAAAAAGCCCGAAATTGAACTTACCAAGAATATGACGTACATTCAAGCGGGTGGGGGCGCAGGATTACAGCAATTATTTGAAATTTTAACTGGTAATCTTAAATCTTAAATACTATGAGTGTTTCAGTTTTAAATCGTGCTTCCAATTCTATCACTCTTTATGACAGGGATATTGATGATGACGAATTCTTTGAATTATGCCAAAGAAATCCTGAACATAAATTTGAAAAAAATCCAGACGGAACAATAATTATAATGCCTAATACGGGAGGAAATACAGGGAAACGAAATTCTGAAATTAATACAGAATTAAATCTACACAGAAGATAACAAAAATCGGGAAATGTTTTCGATTCTTCAACCGCCTTCATTTTTCCGAACAGAGCAACTCGTTCACCTGATGCTGCATGGGTGAGTGATGCACTTTGGAATACTTTGAGTGATGTTGAACAAGATAAATTTCCAAAAATTAGTCCTGAATTTGTCATTGAATTGATGTCTCCGAGTGATAAATTAAAAGAGGTAAAATGAAAATGTTGGAATATATTGATAATGGTGTTCAATTGGCATGGTTAATAAATCCAAGCGAAGAAGAAGTGCATATCTTCCGAGCGGATGGTACAATTTCAAAGGTTAATGGTTTTGATAATACCTTGTCAGGAGAAGTAATTTTAAAAGATTTTGATTTCAAACTGAATCTATTACGATAATAACAAGTTATCTCTCTAAATAAAATTTATGAAAAACTTCACATCAAACAACCCTACAAAACTGCTTTTTGGAAAAGGTGTTGTTTCAAAATTAGGGTCATTCTCTAAAAAATTAGGGTCAAAAGCAATTATCATGATTGGCAAAGGCTCGGTAAAACGGAATGGTATTTTGGATGCAGTTACTGAACAATTAACATCCGTTGGAACGGAATATGTTCTGTTTGAGGGCATTAAATCTAATCCAGTTTTTCAAGATGTAGATGCCTGTATCAGCATAGCTCGTGAATTTCAAGCCGACCAAATTATTGCCATTGGTGGAGGTTCAGTGATTGATTCTGCCAAAGCCGTTGCCGTTGGGTTTTTCCACGATGGTACAGTCTGGGATATTTGTTCGGGTGGAATTAAAGCAAAAGAAGCATTGCCAATTTTATGCGTATTAACTTTGGCTGCCACAGGTACTGAAATGAATATGTTTTCTGTGATTCAAAATGATGAAACGGGTCAAAAATTGGGTTGGGGTAGTGATTTAGTGTATCCAAAAGTATCATTTCTTGACCCTGAGTTTACGTTCTCTGTTCCAAAAACTTATACTTCCTACGGCGTTTCAGATTTAATTGCCCATACATTTGAACAATTTTTTGAGCCTACTTCCGCTCCGCTTTCCGACCATTTAGCCACAGATATTATAAAACTAGCTTTTGAATACGGAAAGCAAGTAATTGATAATCCAAACGATTATGACGCTCGCTCCAATATTTTATGGTTGGCAACTGTCGCACTAAATGGCTCATTGTCAGCGGGGAAGCAAGGCGGCGATTGGGGCGTTCACGGATTTGAACATTCGTTGAGTGTATTATATGACATTCCTCACGGTGCGGGACTTTCTATTATCTATCCAGCGTGGATGAAAACTTATTTTTCAGCAATTGAATCAAAATTAGATTTCATGGCTCAGCGGGTTTTGGGTGAAAACAAAAAAGCGCAAGATTTTATTGTTGCGTATGAAACATTCTCCAAAAGTATTGATTCCCCAACTCGATTATCTCAAGTTGATATTAAACCAGATCAGGAAAGTCGAATTGTTGAAAATCTCGTTGCTAACAAAGTTTCGGGTGCATTTTTTGCACAAAATGAAGAAACTTATCACAAAATGCTGGGGTTAATGTGGTAACTAAATTTAGAAATTATTAAAAATTTAAACAACTGCTTTTAAATAAAATTATGATGAATTATTGGCTCGTAAAATCTGAACCATTCAAATATTCTTGGGATGATTTCGTAAATCAAGGCACTGGCGTTTGGGATGGTGTTCGCAATTATCAAGCACGCAACAATATGAAAGCTATGCAATTGGGCGATTTAGTTTTTTTCTATCATTCAAATGAGGGCTTAGAAATTGTAGGATTGGCAAAAGTTATAAAAGAATCCTACCAAGACCCGACTACTGAAGATAATCGCTGGGTTGTAGTCGATTTAGCACCCGTTGAAAAGTTGCCAAAATCAGTTACCTTGAAACAAATTAAGGCCGATGAAAGATTGCAAAATATCGGTTTAATCAAACAAATGAGACTTTCCGTAACGGCTATTCGCCCAGAAGAATTTGATGTAATTTTAGGTTTGGCACATGATTAAAAAATTGGAAATTGTAAAAAATTGCAAGACATTTATAGATTAAAATAAAAAGTGGTTTAAAGCGTTTTAAATCTGAAAATTTTAATTTTATTAACCATCAATATCCATGAAAACTATAATTAATCGCACTCTATTAATTTTTATGCTGGCGATAATGAGTCAATTTTCTCGGGCTCAGAGTGTTAAACGTGTCGAAATTCCAGTACCTTCTAATAGCGCTGAAGTGTTTACAATTCCCCTCAATCACCAAGGAGTGATTGTTTTAAATCAAATTAATAAAACGAATTATACGCTTACCAAGTACGATACAAATCTTGACCGAGTTTGGACGGTGAACGGCACGATGGATGCCAGTTTAGATTATGTAAAACATTCATATGACGGGAGAAATTTATATTTGCTTTTTAGTAGATACCGAAGCAATGTTTATGAAGTGGAAAAAGTGAACATCGGCCCCGGATTTATTGAAAAATATCAAATTATGTCAGTTGATAGGATGGAAGTATCTGACTTTCAAGCGCTTAATTCTTCGGTTTTTATTGGTGGCGTT
>JBBAKZ010000136.1:0-4171 GCA_040403275.1 Arcicella sp.
AACTTCGGAAGCTATTATTTGGAGTACCTACAAAAACTGGATTCAGTCTTACCGTGATTTACCTTTGTTGATAAATCAATGGGCAAATGTGGTGCGTTGGGAAATGCGAACACGCTTATTTTTGCGAACAACTGAATTCCTATGGCAAGAAGGTCACACGGCGCACGCATCCAAAGAAGAGGCAGTAGAAGAAACGGAAAAAATGCTGGAAGTTTATGCCACATTTGCCGAAGAATTTATGGCAGTTCCCGTAGTTCGGGGCATAAAAAGTGCCAATGAACGCTTTGCAGGAGCAGAAGAAACTTATTGTATCGAGGCCATGATGCAAGACGGACGGGCATTACAAGCCGGTACTTCGCACTTTTTGGGTCAAAATTTTGCCAAAGCGTTTGATGTAAAATTCTTATCAAAAGAAAACAAACAAGATTTTGTTTGGGGAACCTCTTGGGGCGTTTCAACCCGTTTGATGGGCGCTTTAATTATGGCTCACTCGGATGATGAAGGACTGGTTTTACCCCCAAAATTAGCGCCCATTCAAGTGGTAATTGTGCCAATTTTCAAAGGAGAAGAACAATTAGTGCAGATTTCAGAAGTGATTAATCCGATTGTAAAAGAACTGAAAACAAGAGGCATATCAGTAAAATTCGATGTTTCGGATAAACAATCACCGGGCTTTAAATTTGCGCAATACGAATTGAAGGGTGTGCCCGTGCGTTTGGCCATTGGAGCGAGAGATTTAGGCAATGGAACGGTTGAAATTGCCAGACGTGATACCAAAGAAAAAGCGACTTATCCGATGGATTCGGTGATAGAGACGGTAATGAATTTACTGGAAGACATCCAGACAAATATCTACCAAAGAGCCTTAGATTTCAGCGCAGCACATACTTTCAAAGTGGATACCTGGGAAGATTTTTTGCGCATTATTGAAAGTGAAGAATTAGGCTTTATTTCTGCACATTGGGATGGCACACCCGAAACCGAAGAGAAAATTAAGGAATTGACCAAAGCAACTATTCGTTGCATTCCTTTGGATTCAGTGGAAGAAGAAGGAACTTGTATTTTGACTGGCCAGCCTTCTGGAAAGCGGGTAATTTTTGCTAAGGCTTACTGATAATTGATAATAATTGCATTTATTCATGGCACGATATTAAGTCATGCCATGAATTTTATATCCTATTTTATCCGCTACAAATCTTTCACAAAATGCATACTTTTAATCTGAAACCCTTTGTTCAGATACAAACGATGTGCCGTGTTTCGGGATGGCCCAGAATCGAGCGAAATACAGTCGTAACCATTTGAAATAGCTATATTTACCACAAAATCTAATAAAGCGCTTGCGTGTCCTTTTCCCCTCACTTTATCGGAAGTGGTAAGGTCGTCGATATAAATTTGCTTGCCATTGGAAAGCATTTGCAAATACCGAAAACCAATGGCAGAAACCGCTACTTCATCTTCCTCTATGAAAGCCATTTGATAGCCTTCAGAAAGCATCTGTTTTATCTTTTCAACAAACGTTTCTTCTTGTAAATGCGGACGTAAGAGGCTAAAAACGTACCAACATTTTTGTATTTCTGAAGTTGTTTTGGCAAATTGTATATTCATGGTTATACGTTAAAATGGATCATTTTACTCCTCCGAAAAATCTTCTGAAATCAACTTCCTGAGTTGCTGATGCGGACGTAGCGTTGGGCGTTTTGAAAATATGGCCTTATCGCCCACAGCACTCTTAGCTTTATGCGCTAACGTACTGATATCGAAATAACTATCTCTCACAAATTGATTAACTTCGTCTTCATTAATTACACCCCGAACCATCGAACCTTTTCCAAATCCATCATTAAAAGCATAAATTCTGGCATCCGTTTCAGCTAATTGTGTTCGCTCATCAACTTGCTTTATTTCCTCGATAAGGGTCTCTTTTTGGGTTTGTAATGATTCCAAAGTTGGTAATAATTTTAGGTCATTTTCAAAAATATTTTTCTGAACAATTTGTCCTGCCATTTCTGTTTCAATTGCCTGTAAATCAGATATTAAACGCTTTTGTTCTTTGCGTAAACGTTTGAGTTTAGGGTCAATTTGTAACCATCGTTGCCAGTAACATTGCAACACTGGAAAGGCAATGCCTAAACAAATAGCCCCTGCCAAAGCAAACAAAATTCCCGACAAAACAAACGAAGCTAATGCCCATGGACTGTTGACTAATTTTTCGTTCAAGGCATCAAAAACTTTCATTTTCGATTCAATCTGTGCTGTAACTTCGGGCGGTAATGCTGCCGATGGATTGAGCGGGTCAACTATCTGATTTTGTAGCTGTTTGATAGATTTATTTACCGATTCCTTCATTTTGTCGGTTTTGTAGGCTTCGTACCTAAACCATCCCAAAATAAATAAAGTTGCCACCGCAAACACCACCGTTATCCCCTTGAACCAAGCATATACTCGCTTTGACCGAGGGGAATGGTTCTCAGCATAAGGATTTTCAATCAATCGTTCGTAGGCTGGTTTTAACAAAACAGAAACCATTGCTAGACCAACCGCAAATGCCCATGCTTCAAAGTTATTCCGGATGTTAAGGGCGTAGGCAACAATTTCGTGCGAAATAATTAAATCGCCGGCCACAAAAGAGACACCGGCCAAGAAATAAATAAACCCGGCAAAGAGTGAATATTTATGCCCAACCGAAATTCTTTTGGCAGTAAATTGCTGAATAAAGCTTTCATTTTCAGTCACTTGACTTTCAATTCTGTCTTTATTTTTACTGGCCAAATTAACTTTCAAAAGTCGGTCTTGCAAACCATCGTAAGCCTCTTTGAATCGAGTTTTTACGTGATCAATGACTTTTTCTAAATCAGAAAGTTCTTGTTTCTTTTCAACTAATTGCCTTGAAAGGTATTCAAAATTAACCTGCGAAGACAAATATCCTTCGTAAGTATTTTTTTCTACCGATTCTAAGCCGCTATGATAGCCATGTTGAAAATCGTAGTTTTCTGTATGGGAAGGGTCGTTGTTTTCGTTGTTCATGATTCACTATTTTAATGTTTCCTACAATTCCTCCTCACCCAAAATCCCCTTCATCTGCCTTCCACTCAAACGATTACGATATTGTGTTGCCAAGTGATATTCACTTTCAAAAACCTTGATAAGCATATCTCTTTGGGCTTTTATTTTTGAGTTTTGGGTCCTGAGTTTGGTTAAATCGGGTAGGATATTTTGTTTATCTTGTCGGTGTTTTTCAATTTCGGTTTTGTATGCTAAAATCTCATTTTCCCAATCTGCCACTTTCTTGATTTTATCTTTTTGTAATTGATTTCTTTTCTGAAAAATGCTTAAATCGTCCTTCAAAACGGTGAGATTTCCTAATAACAATTTCCCCGAAAACATGAATAAAAAGAAAATAAAGGCAAATAATGCCCATGATTTCAAGGTGGGTTGGGTAGCATAAATTTGGGCAAAAACGAAAAATGCCGAAGCCAATGGCATTCCGATTTCTTCTAAAATTCTTCGCCAAGAGCTAGTTTTATCATTATCGTGCAGGAAAGAAATTCTACCGAATAAATTAAACATTCCCGCCAAAAATACGCCTGTTGCAATCAAACTACTTTGTTGAAATTGTCCACGAAGCGATTCTTCAATGAGAAAGTAATTTCCAATGGCAATGCCACAAGCCAATAATAAGCCTACAACGGTTCTGGGTAAATGATGCTGTTCGGTAAACTCCTGATTTTTAAGGTCTTGTATTTTTATTTCTAATTCTTTAACTAAACTTTCTTTTTCGTTTACCCAATAATTCAGTTCGCCAATTTTCTCTTCTTTTTGCTCAATAACCCGGTCGGTTTCAGCGGTTTGCTGGGCAAAATAATGCCGAATAATCGACACTTTTTCATCAGGATTCGAGCCTGATAAGCCAAAAATCACGCCTTCATCACGCAAAATATCTTCATTGATGAGCCAATCAGGTTCGTTGCTACGTGCGTATGTATTTTCGTTGGGAATACGGACGAATTCAACCGAATTATCATCGCTGACGACCTCAACCGCCGTCGTCAATTCCTCCAAAGTCGACTCGGACGCAGGTGATTTTTTGAATATGGATTTTATTTTATCGAAAACGGACATTTAGGGAATAGGATTGGGTATTTAGATTACGGACAACCTTGCCCATGGT
>JBBAKZ010000136.1:4181-7741 GCA_040403275.1 Arcicella sp.
CATGGTGTGTTAATTTATTCGACTAAGTACAAGGCTGTCCTTTTTACATTGCCAATGCGAAATTGCATAATATTATCGTAATGAACAATTGAAATATGAAGAAAGGTCTTAATTAGCGATGAATTTTGAGCAATGAGCCATGAGAAAAATCTCATAGTTCACCGCTCTTCAGTTAGTTTTTTCCTAGACTGAACTCAAAAGTCCTAAAATTGTGAAAAGTAAACCAATAAAAGCAGCAATTCCGCCAATTACTGATAACCCAAATATTGCCAAAAGAATACCAATACCTAATAAAATTGCTCCGATTTTCAAAAAAGGATGCCAATCTTGAAAGTTGATTGGTTTCACATTACTGGCTACTTTTTTCTGTATTTTTTTAAGAATAACTTTTTGAACAAAGTTGCGTTTCTCTGGCTTTGATACGGTTTTATTTTCCGCCAAAACCTGCCCTAATTTGACAATTTTCGCCTGGTATTTTACCTCTTCAGCAACTTGGTTAGTAGTTGTAAAATCGTCAGCAGTTGAAGTTGTCAAAATGGGCTCCTCAGATTTTAGATTTAGGACATCAGTCGTCGCAATTTCAGATAGCAGATTTTCAGCAGGTATAATTTTCTCAATTATTTCCTTGGATTCTGCCTTATGATAATTCTGAGCTACATTTTGTTGAAAATATCCTTTTTGTCTTGAACAAGATTGAGAAAGGATTGCCAATGAAACAATGGCTAATAAAAGTCTTGATTTTTGCATGGATTTAGACAGTTTACGTGTTTTTTCTAACGATTAAATTTATTGAAAATTATTTTTAAACCATAAAAAATGCCCACAAATCAAATTTGTAGGCATTTTCTCTATTCTCTACAATCTATTATTTGAACTAGGCTGCCTTTTTCATCTTATGAAAAACGGTCCGTTCGAACTTCTCACGGGCATAAGGAAGGGTGATATTGAGATGTTTTATTTCCGTTTGTGATGGCAACTCAAACATGGCATCCGTAATGATTGATTCACAAATTGAACGCAAACCTCTGGCGCCCAATTTATATTCCATGGCTTGATCTACGATGTATTCCAAAGCTGCCTGCTCGAAAGCTAAATCAATTCCTTCCATTTTGAAAAGTTTGTGATACTGCTTCGTAATGGCATTTTTTGGGTCAGTCAAGATCGTTAAAAGCGTTTCTTTCGTCAGAGGATTCAAATACGTGACCACTGGCAAACGACCCAACAATTCTGGAATCAAACCGAAAGATTTTAAATCTTGTGAAGTAACATAACGCATCAAGTGATTATCATCAAATTCTTCAAAGAAATTATCATCTGAACTAAAACCAATGGGCTGCGTATTAAGCCGTTTTGAGATATGGCGCTGAATTCCATTAAATGCTCCTCCACAAATAAAAAGGATATTTTCGGTATTTATCGGAATCATTTTTTGGTCTGGATGCTTACGACCGCCTTGTGGTGGACAATTCACGACCGAGCCTTCTAACAATTTCAAAAGTGCCTGCTGTACTCCCTCGCCCGATACATCACGGGTGATGGATGGATTATCAGATTTACGAGCAATTTTATCAATTTCATCGATAAAAACGATGCCCATTTCCGCTTTCGCCACGTCATAATCAGCCGCTTGGAGCAAACGGGTTAAGATACTTTCTACGTCTTCACCCACATAACCTGCCTCTGTTACAACCGTTGCATCGGCAATACAAAAGGGTACTTGCAACATCTTGGCGATGGTTCTTGCCATGTAGGTTTTGCCCGTTCCCGTTTCGCCAACCATAATAATATTAGATTTTTCAATCAGAATATCATCATCTTTGGATTTGGGTTGCATCAATCTTTTATAGTGATTATAAACCGCAACGCACAAATGACGCTTGGCTTCGTCCTGCCCAATAACGTATTGATCGATATAGGCCTTCATTTCAATCGGTTTAATTACCTGAAATTTAGGCGCTTTTTTATTTTTATTTTTTTCAGAATGAAGTTCCGTTTGGACAACTTGATAGGCTTGCGATACGCAATCGCTACAAATATGTCCGTCAATGCCTTCCATCAATAAGGGAACTTCTTTCTGCGAACGCCCACAAAGGACGCAATAAGGTTGCTGTTGTTTCATATCTTCGTAGCTTTTAGCCATTGGCTATTAGCTTTTTCGTCAATTTTAAAGAACACAAAATTAGTTAATTCTAAACGAAAAATGCTTACCTCTTTGTGGAAAGAAGTAAGCATTTTTTATTTGAGCAAGGACGCTTAGTTTAATTCAAGTCTGAATATTTGAATCAGTGAGCGTTATAAATCATTGGATAATAACTATTAATTATTAAACAATCACTATTAACTAATTACCCTCTTTTTAAAACCTCATCAATCAAACCATATTCTTTGGCTTCTGAAGCACGCATCCAATAGTCACGGTCCGAGTTTGCTTCGATTTCCTCGAAAGTTTTTCCAGAATGTTTGGCTAAGATTTCGTATAATTCTTGACGAATTTTAACGATTTCACGGGCGGTAATCTCAATATCACGTGATTGTCCTTGCGCACCACCCGATGGTTGATGAATCATAATTCTGGCGTGTTCTAAAGCTGAACGCTTACCTGCCGCACCACCTGCTAATAAAACCGCACCCATTGAAGCAGCCAAAGAGGTACAGATTGTACTAACATCTGGACGAATAAAGTGCATCGTGTCATAAATTCCAAGACCCGCATAAACCGACCCACCTGGAGAATTTATGTACATCATGATATCTTTTTTGGCATCAGTCGATTCCATGAATAATAATTGAGCCACGATGATGTTTGCCATATAATCATCCACAGGAACGCCCATGAAGATAATTCTATCCATAATCAAACGTGAAAATACATCAATCTGAGCAAAACGCATGGGACGCTCTTCGATGATGTATTGAGTCATATCCTCAATAAATGGACGGCTTGTACCACCCATTTGGTTCATGTATTGATCAACCGTCAAACCATTCAAGCCTCTATCGTGAACGGCGTATTTTCTGAATTCTTCGGAACTTAATTCTTTTGGAAACATATTTTAAATTAGATTTATTTTTACGTGATTACATTAGCATTCAGCGATGAGTAGTGAGCCGTAAGATTAAATAAATTTCATCAATAATTACCCCTCACTTATCTCTGCTTTTTCTAATAACTTACTGAATATGTAAATAGTTCTTGAACGAAATTCTGAAACTTATCTAAAATTCATTTTTGTCACCTCTGAAGCTCTGAGAACAAAGATGCAAAAACTCTCAAATATATCTTACCATTTTAACCAAGAATTTATCAGAAAAAGGGATGTGTAAGGATGAGTTATCAATTATGAATTATTAGGTAAAATATTTAATATGCTGACAATAAGATAGTTAACTTCAAACTTTGACCTATTTTAACCAATAAACCTTCAACATTTTATTAACCCGGTAATTGAGTTAAATTACATAATGACCGATTATAAAAGGGCTATTCTCATAAAATTACCGCTTTTATTTCTTTCAGATTTAAAACCATTGCGGGTAATTTAGAATTCAAATATTTGCAT
>JBBAKZ010000137.1:0-1781 GCA_040403275.1 Arcicella sp.
GTGGCTGCAAGCACCAAGTGGATTGCTTGGCAGTGTTTTTAGGTATTATCAAGTAGAACGCTTGAATTCAAATGGAGCAATAGATAAATTATTTCCTGCCATTCAAAATGTTACAGAATTGAAAGTTGAAGATACTGAAATTACTTGTGGAACGGAATACACTTATCGAGTACACACAAATTACAGCCAGAAGTCTTATTCGCAAATCATTAAAGTAAAAGCAGTTTCGGACAATATTCCTTCAAAAATACCCTTGATTTATACGACGATTAATGTTGATAATCAAAATGCGGTTAATGTTCAAGGATTATTTAATTCAGGTTCGACACCAACTGATATTTTAAGTTATTATTTATATAAGGCTGAGACTAAAAATGGGACTTATCAGTCATTAACAGCTGGCAAAATGAATGGTGATGGATTATTCACAGACAAATCTGCCGAAATAGAAAAAAAATCGTATTGTTATTACATGACTTATAAAAATTTATGCAACATAGAGTCTGAACCATCGGATAAAGTTTGTACCGTTCATCTTAGTGGAAATGGTAATTTAGTTAATTGGACTACTGAAACTCCATTTTCTGAACCTGTGGGATATTATGTAGCGTATCAAATAGATCCAAAGACAAATAGACCTATCGCTGGAAGACCAACATTAGTTGATAATTTTAAAGGAAATAGTACTGATAAAATTTCAAGATTACCTGAAGTCGATGGGCAAGAAATTTTTATTCAAATACACGCTGAACCTTCAAATACAGGATTAGGGGGAGGAAACGCACGTTTGGGCACGAGTGAATCTAATATATTTAAAATTTTCAGACCATCTTTAACTATGAGTCCACAGATTTTTACACCGAATGGAGATAAGATAAATGATAAATTTTTAGTGGAAGGCAGATTTATAAAAAGCCTAAAAATGACTATTTATGATCGTTGGGGTAATGCTATTTTTTATGAAGAACAAACTAATTATCCTTTTCAAGGGAATCAAAATCCTGATACAGTTATTGGTTGGGATGGCGTAATGAACAATGGCAACAAAGCAATCGAAGGAAATTATGTTTTTAAAATTGAAATTGAAGATACAATTGGGCAAATCTCCACGAGAGAAGGTACTTTGTTATTAGCCTACTAAAAATTAAAAAATATTTCAAAAAAAAACCTCAATTCATAAGTTGGGGTTTCTTTTTTGCGTTACGTGAATAGTATTGTAAATTGCATTTGAAATTAAATTCATAAAAATATGTTCGACATGATGGGAATGCTTGGCAAAGTCAAAGACCTCCAAGCCAAAATGAAAGAAGCACAAGAATCATTGGGTTCAATTACTGAAACGGGCGAATCGGGTGCAGGCATGGTACGGGCAACCGTCAATGGCAAAAAACAATTGCTCAAAATCGAAATTGATCAGAACCTTATCAAACCCGAAGACCGTGAAGTGCTTCAAGATTTAATCGTTGCTGCCACCAATAAAGCAATGGAAAATATTGATGATAAAGTAAAAGATCATCTTCAAAATGCCACAAAAGGCTTAATGCCAAATATTCCAGGAATGGATTTAGGCGGAATGTTTTCATAAATTCGATGTTGGTTTTTCGATTTTCGATGTTTGTAAATCCTAACATCGAAAATCGAAAAACAAAAATCGAAAATCGAAATTATGCTAAAAGTACAAAATTTAACCAAAATTTACGGTTCGCAAAAAGCCGTTAATGATATTTCTTTTGAAGCCAAAACAGGTGAAATTGTTGGTTTTTTAGGCCCCAATGGTGCTG
>JBBAKZ010000137.1:1804-2234 GCA_040403275.1 Arcicella sp.
CTTGAATATAAAAAGAAAATCGGCCAACTTTCAAAAGGTTATCGCCAACGGGTTGGACTCGCCCAAGCCCTCATTCACGACCCAAAAGTATTGATTTTGGACGAACCTACTACAGGCCTCGACCCCAATCAACTAGCAGAAATCAGGGGCGTTATCAGAAATATTGGTAAAGAAAAAACGGTTATATTTTCCACGCATATTTTGCAAGAAGTGGAAGCAATTTGCGACAGAGTCGTCATAATAAATCACGGAATAATCGTACAAGATTGCCCAATTAATGAGATGAGAAAAATAGGTAAAACGATGGAAGAAGTCTTCAGAGAATTGACGATGTAATTATGATTTGATTTATAACCAAAAAAGCCTTCAGCGTTTGCGACGATGAAGGCTCTTTCTATTCCTTTTATTGCTTATCTATATCTTCGATGTC
>JBBAKZ010000137.1:2244-7736 GCA_040403275.1 Arcicella sp.
GACAGTTTCACCATTTGGAGCGGTTACTTTATCTTTCTCGGGCTGGTCAAAAAATTTGTTTTGAAAGATTAGAATGGAAACTACTCCACAAAAAATAGAAGCATCGGCAAAATTAAAAATCGGTGTTGAATACCATGAACCTCCCCAAAGCGGCACCCAGTCAGGAATCCAGCCTTGATAAGGATCAAAGAAAAACATATCAATCACTTGCCCATGAAACCATGGTGTTGGTGACCCAGGAGGGTAATTTCCCAATAATTTTCCGTAAAATGTACTATCAATCACATTGCCAATTGCACCACCAAGAATGGCGGCAATACTCCACAAAAGCCCTTCATGAGCGTTTCTGCGGGCTAATTTTACTAAATAAAAGCCAATTCCAACCATGGCTATTAATCTAAAAAGGCTCAAAACAATTTTGCCGTATCCACCTGGAATAAAACTTAATTCCATACCAAAAGCCATGCCTTTGTTTAAAACATAATGTAATTTAAACCACTGGCCAAACACCGCCATTTCATTACCTTCATAAACCAAGTAATGATGAATGGCGTATTTAATGAGTTGGTCAATCGCAATCAACAAAAATGTAAGCCAAAAATATTTATACGGAGAACGAAACATATTCAATGAACAATTTACAGTTTATAATTAACAGAACCTCAACGAGTATTATAAGAAAAACAGCTATATTTTAATTTTGTGTGCTAATAACTGATTGCTGAGCCTCATTTACTCCGCAAAGATACTAAATAAAGAAGCCACAAATTGATTAAATCCGTGGCTTCTTATAAAATTATCTAAGTCAATTCTCATTTTTGGATTACCTAATTTGCTATTTGAATCTATTTTTCCAGAATCGCCAATCGCTTGCGTCTCACTAATTCACGCTTGATCAATACAAACTCTCGGCTTGCTTGTCCTGCTACGGAAGTATTTTCCTCGGCACGGCGGAATAAATAAGGCATCACCGCATCAACTGGACCGTAGGGAACATATTTTGCTACGTTGTAACCTGCTTTTGATAGATTGAATGAAATATTATCTGACATACCCAGCAATTGGGCGAAATAGAAGTGAGGATCCGTAGGCGAAATTTGGTATTGATTCATCAATTCAACTAAATATTTGCAACTATATTCGTTGTGTGTTCCTACACAAATTGAAATTGTATCACGATTTTCAACCGCATATTCCATCGCTTTATTAAAATCATAGTCCGTGGCGGCTTTGGTTTCATGGACAGGTTCGCAGTAATTATCTTCATGAGCTTTTTGGCGTTCTCTTTCCATGTATGCTCCTCTCACTAATTTCACGCCTAAAAAATAATTGTGTTGACGAGCTTGGTTAGTAGCAGCCTTTAAATTATCAAACATATCCTTGCGATACATTTGGAAAGTATTGTAAACGACACATTTTTCGTGATTATACTTTTCCATCATCTCATAAGTCAACTTATCAATCGTATCTTGAATCCAAGATTCTTCGCCATCTATAAAAATGCGGACATTTAATATCGCTGCTTTTCCGCACAACATATCCATTCGTTTACGGATTGACTCAAAAGCTTCTTTTTCTTCTTCATACAGCGTTTCTTGGTTCTGCACTTTTTCTAACAATTCTGCACTTCCGATGCCTGTAACTTTAAAAACTGCAAAAGGAATGGCTAAATTTTGATTTGCTTTCTCAATCGTTAATAAAATCTCTTGAGTAGTGTTTTTAAAGCTTTTTTCATCATCTTCACCTTCAACGGAATAATCCAAAATTGTGCCGATGTGGGCTTTATCCAAATTTTCTATGGTTTTATTACATTCTTGCAGATTTTCTCCACCACAAAACTGTTCAAAAACAGTTATTTTAATCAACTTTTTTATCGGAAAATGAAGAAAAAGAAATAGTTTGATAAAAAAAGTACCTAACTTTACGAGCCAATTCTGATTCATACTCGCAAATATTAAATAGATTTTTTTGAGCTGCAAGTTGGATTTGGAAGAAAAAGCAATGGATGTATCCTCGAAGCTAACTTTCGGGGACATTGTGAGGGGTTTGGTGGTTGGCATTTTGGTCATTTCTATGGACTTAATAATCTTTTTATATTTTGTAAATAAAATAATTTAACAATTGATTATCATTTTATTAAGATTTAGAGTTTTGACTTTATTTTACAAAAGCGTGCAAAGATAACATATTAGAATAATACAAAAACAGGTTTCACTAAATTAAATTTTTAAAAGAAATTATTCCTACCTTTTTTATTGAAATTTAGGGGTTATTTTTCATAAAGTAACCGTAAAACTTTGATGAAACATTAAAGTAAAAGTACATTTTGTTTATAAAAATTGTTTAAGAAGAATCACGAATAAAGTTTACCAAAATGAATGCTAATTTAGACATAACGCCGATGCAGGAATGGATCAATACTGACGGCAAACCTTTGATAATTGCTGGACCATGTTCAGCCGAGACGGAGGAACAAGTGTTGGAGACTGCCAACAGAATTAAAGTCGAAGGCTACGCCCACATCATGCGTGCAGGTGTATGGAAGCCCCGTACACGTCCAGGAAGTTTTGAAGGAATGGGAGAACCCGCTTTGAAATGGCTCGTGGAAGCAAAAAAACAAACAGGTTTACCTTTAGCAATTGAGGTAGCAACTCCTGAACACGTTGAACTTGCCCTGAAATACGGCGTTGATGTGTTGTGGATTGGTGCAAGAACAACCGTTAATCCGTTCAATGTTCAGGATTTGGCGGATGCTTTGAAAGGGGTAGATGTTCCTGTATTGGTCAAAAACCCGGTGAATCCTGATTTAGCCCTTTGGGTTGGAGCGTTCGAACGTCTTCAAAACGCTGGTATCAAAAAATTAGGCGCTATTCACCGTGGTTTCTCAAATGCGCAAGAAGTAAAATATCGTAATTCACCGATGTGGCAATTAGCCGTTGAGATGAAGCGCTTGTTCCCTCAATTACCCATGATTGGTGACCCTTCTCACATGGCGGGTAAACGTTCATTGTTGATGGAATTGTCACAAAGAATCTTAGATTTGAATTACGATGGAATGATTATTGAAACTCACCGTGACCCAGATGCGGCATGGTCGGATGCTTCTCAACAAGTTACGCCAGAAGTTTTAGGACAAATGTTGCGTGAATTGGAAGTACGCCAGGCAAACTATGGCGCTGATTTTAAGGATGAATTAGCAGCCATGCGTTCAAAAATTGACAATATCGACCGAGAATTAATGGAAGTATTAGCGGCTCGCATGTCAATCGTTGAGAAATTAGGAGAATATAAACGTGATAACAACGTGGCGGTTCTTCAACTTGACCGTTGGAAACAAGTACACGCTGACCGTGCAAAACAAGCTACTGGTTTAGGTTTATATTCAGAATTTGTAGAAGAACTATTTAAATTAGTTCACTTAGAATCTATCCGTAAACAAACCGAAGTAATGAGTTCTTTGGTCGCATAATTTGTTATTAGGATTATTTAAAAAGGCTATTTCTGTTGAGGGAATAGCCTTTTTGTTTTTAGTAACAATTAACAATTACACACGGATTTGAGGGATTAGACACGGATTTTAAAAATTTTATCTGTGTCTAATCCCTGAAATCCCTGTGCTATTTTAATATCTCTTTCTCGAATTTCTAAAAAATCCCCTCCCTTTTTCGTATTTTTGGAAATCGTTAATTAATTAGCCTTAAGCAATGAGCTTTGAGCAATGAGCGATGGGCTGGAAAGTATTTAAAACTCATGGCTCATTAATCTACGCTTACAGCTGGATGCTTAAATCTTAAAGCTACCAATGAAAAAATTATTCCTTCTCGACGCAATGGCGTTGATTTATAGAGCCCACTTTGCTTTCCAAAAAACACCTCGAATTTCCTCTACCGGCATGAATACCAGTGCCGTGTTTGGTTTTGCTAATACACTTTTAGAAGTTATTTCCAAAGAAAAACCAACGCATATTGGCGTGGCTTTTGATACGCCCACGCCAACTTTTCGCCACATCCAGTTTGAGGCTTATAAGGCGCAACGACAGGCGCAACCCGAAGATATAACGATTGCCATTCCTTATATTAAACGCCTTTGCGCCGCTATGAATATTCCGATGTTAATCATGCCGGGATACGAAGCCGATGATGTGATTGGAACAATCGCCAAACGTGCCGCTCGAGACCACGATGACATGGAAATTTTCATGATGACTCCCGATAAAGATTACGGTCAGCTGGTCGAGGAACGCATTTTTATGTACAAGCCCGCTTACATGGGAAAGGGCGTTGAAGTGATGGGGGTTGCAGAAATTTGTGAACGTTGGGGCATTGATGACGTGATGAAAGTGATTGACATTTTGGGATTAATGGGCGATGCTTCCGATAATATTCCGGGTATTCCTGGCATTGGCGAAAAAACCGCTCAGAAACTCATTGAAGAATATGGTTCGGTAGAAAATCTGATTGCTAATGTGGATAAACTCAAAGGCAAACAACAAGAAAATGTAAGAAATTTCGCTGAGCAGGGACTTTTATCGAAAGAATTAGCCACGATTCACTGCGAAGTTCCGGTTACTTTTGATGAAGAAGATTTAAAAATGTCGGAAGTAAATAAAGAGGTACTATCTGTTCTTTTGGATGAATTGGAGTTTAGAACTTTGCGGAGAAGGATGTTGGGGGATGAAGCAGTCAGCAGTGAAGAGTCGGCAGTGAGCAGTAGTCAGAAAGCCGAAAGTAGAAAGCCAAAAGATGTGAAAGGACAAATGGATATGTTTAGCAGTTTATCCCCTGAAAAACAGTTGGATATTTTTAGTTCAAATGATAATGAGTTTGAACCGAACATCGAGAATCGTAAATCGAACATCGAAAACACCGTTCATCAATATCACCTCATTGACACGTCCGAATTACGCCGGTCTTTAATTCATTTTATGAGTTTACAAGATGCGATTTGTTTTGATACCGAAACTACCAGTGTCGATGCCGTTGAAGCAGAACTGGTCGGTATGTCATTTGCGTACCATGCGGGTGAAGGTTATTATATTCCCGTACCTGCCAATCGTGATGAAGCCCAGGCCATTGTGGACGAATTTAAACCCATTTTCCTAAACGAAAGAATTGAAAAAATTGCCCAAAATATCAAATATGATTTGATGGTTTTGTCACAATACGGGGTAGAAATCAAAGGGAAAACATACGATACGATGTTGGCTCATTACATTATTGAACCTGAAAAACGTCACGGGATGGATATTTTAGCGGAAGATTTCTTGAATTATACTCCCGTGTCTATCGAAGAAATTATCGGCAAAAAAGGCGTAAAACAAGGTAACATGCGGGATGCTAATATTGAAAAAGTAAAAGAATACGCTGCTGAAGATGCGGATATTACGCTACAATTACGAGATAAATTACACCCAATATTGGCTCAAAATCCGAGTGCGGTTCAACTGTTTGAAGACGTTGAAATGCCTTTAACGCAAGTGCTTTGTGACATTG
>JBBAKZ010000138.1:0-4131 GCA_040403275.1 Arcicella sp.
CCCTTCCAATACTGAACACAAAATTCATCTCTTTTCGGTCGTTGAAAGAATAATTAAAACGAACAACCATGTTGTAATATGTCACAAAATCCAGTCCGAAACCCCCTCCGTAGATTGACCGATTTGCTAATTTGCTTCTATTTTCAGCCATGTTAAAGCTTTGCACGTATCCGTAATCCACAAAAACATTAGGATAAATGCCAATTGGCACGGTATTAAATTGTTTTATTTTCAAGAATTTGAAATGAATTTTACTATTTATTAATTGATATTTCAAGTTATTTCTTGCTAAAAAAAATGAATTTCCATCTACTACGTATAATTCATACCCTCGAACTAATTCTTGAAAATAACCCAATCCACGAGTATTATAAAACGATTGTTTTTCTGGAAAAGAAATTTTCGCTTTGAGATTTAGTCCGTAATAGATTTTTTTCGTAATAGGTTTATACCACGAATATCCTCCGGTAACTTCTAATTGATTAATATTATCATTTGGCAAAATCCCTAATTTATTGATTAACAGTTCATAACGCCTTCCTCGCAAAGGATACGCTACATTATCACGAAAGTCGTAATTAAAATAATAACTCAGTTGGAAATACTTTTGAGCGGTTCGACTATTTAAGAAATAGTCGGGATTTAGTTTGGCAATTGTATCAGCAATTGTGTTGCTATTGTACCTTAATTCAAGGGTATGAAAATCGTAAAATCCGTATCTCTTTTTGAGAAAAATTGCTCCCGTCAAGCGCTTCCTCAAAATTTCCGATGGGCTTTTAAAGTAATAGAGTGTATCATAAAAACTCTTGAAAGCCAGATTTTTATTAGTAATATAGGATAAACTAAACCCTGCTCCTGTTTTTTGGGCTTTGTCGATGTATGGAACTCGATAACCAAAATCAATTCTTTGGGTAAATCCTGTTTCGAGACGAAGATTTATTCGTTCCGCCCTTCCTCTGAAATTGCCGTGAATTAGGTCAATTCCGTAAGTCGTTCGACTCAAATCAGCTCCTCGTTGCCACCATTCTGCATAATTTCTGTCAATAATTTGAAAGATTGGATAACCTAAAACATACCATTGTTCTTGTAGTTTAATGTCAATAACTATCTGATTATCAATATTTTGAGTATATTTAATCTCAACGGTTACAAAAAGATTGGTATTTACTAATTTCCTGCGATTGAGATCTAACCGTTTATCCAAATCTTGTTTATTAATAGAATCACCTTCTACTAAATCCAATTCTCGAAGTATAATCGTAGACTTCGTTTTTTTATTTCCAATAATATTTACTTGCTTAACAACAAGCATACTATCCGCATCTTCGGAAGGCAGATGAAGGGTAAGAAGAGAAAATATAAACGTAAAAAGTAGCATGGTCCAAAGATAATAAATCTGGGCTGATAACAGTTGCTCGAAGCGTACGTCACCAGATAATATTTCGAGAACGGAAGAACAATTAAAGTCCGTTCTCAAAAAGCTATTGAGAGGCTTACGCCTCTAGTTACAGTAGTAAAGAAAAACTTGACTTCATCTTTATAAAAGTCAATTATTTATTAATATTGTAAAACAGAAAAAACCATTTTTATCAAGCAAAATTTATGAAAAAACCACTTTTAACCTTTTCCCAAATTATCAACATGAATGTCGGTTTTTTTGGTATTCAGTATAGTTTTGGACTTCAGCAAAGTGCAGTTAATCCAATTTACGATTTCTTGGGAGCAAATCCAGATCAAATTCCTTTTTTAAATTTAGCGGGGCCAATGACAGGGCTTTTAGTTCAACCCATCATCGGGGCAATGTCCGACAGAACATGGTCGCCACGCTTTGGTCGTAGAAAACCATTCTTTTTAATCGGGGCAATTATGTGCAGTTTGGCCTTGTTGATGTACCCTTTTAGTAGTTCACTTTGGATGGCTGCGAGTTTATTATGGATTTTGGATGTGGGAAATAATACGGCTATGGAACCCTACAGAGCCTTTATTGCCGATAAATTAGACACCACTCAACAACCAACGGGCTTCCAAGCACAGAGTTTTTTTACGGGTTTAGGACAAACCCTTTCTAACCTTTCATTATTTATTTTCCCCTTAATTTTTATTGGAAAAACGGGTTCATTACCTACGTGGGTATATGCGTCATTCTTTTTAGGTTCAGTTTGTTCGATTGGTTCGATTTGGTGGAGTACGAAAACTACGCCCGAAATCCCGCCTACACACGAGGAATTAGAAGAAATAAAAGCGAATCCAATAAGTATATTTTCACCATTTACGGATATTTTGGGAGCACTTTTAGACATGCCCAAAGTAATGTGGCAATTGGCTTTGGTATATTTATTTCAATGGTACGCTTTGTTTTGTTACTGGCAAAATTCTTCTAAAAGTATTGCTTTGACGGTCTATCAAACCACGCCAAAAGATAATCCCTCATTATACGGTGAAGCAGTAGGTTGGACGGGTTTGGTGAATGGTTGGTATAATATCGTCATGTTTTTGGTGGCGTTTAGTTTAGTTTACTTTGCCAAAAAATATTCTCCAAAATTGGTTCACGCTTTTTGTTTGGTTTTGGCAGGATTGGGTTTTCTGGCTTTTTCACAAATTGAGAATAAATATTTGCTATTTCCAGCTATTACAGGTTTTGGAATCGGTTGGGCGAGTATGATGGGAATTCCCTATTTAATGGTTGTATCGGCAATTCCAAAAGAGCGTTACGGGGTTTATATGGGAATCATTAACATGATGATTGTAATTCCGATGTTGATTCAGACTTTGACGTTTGGGTATATTCTCAGAACATTTTTAGATAACGATCCAAGTAAGGCCGTTGCTTTTGGAGGCGTACTTTTACTGATTGCGGCAGGCGCAACAATGTTGATGAAGTCAGGAAAAATTTTGGATTCGACCGAGACTAAAATGTCAGGTGGTCATTGATACGCAATTAATTATAGGACAGATGAAGGGCTAGGCAGATTTACACAGCTTAAAATTTATTCAATAATCTGTGTAAATCCGTAGCATCCCAATTTCATTGCCGTCAATCTGTGGTCTAAAAATTAATACCCCAATTTTCCCGTCTTTTTATATTGTTCCAATGCCTTTTTAATCTCCAAGATACGGTGGTCAGGATCAGGATGAGTACTTTGAAACTCCGAAGGGCGGTCGGCACCCCCCGAGGCTTCTTTCAAAATTTCCATCACCTCAATCATTTCTTGTGGTTCATACCCTGATTCTATCATATATTTTATGCCAAACTTATCCGCTTCCAATTCATCCTCACGACCATATTTCATGGTAATCATTTTACCGACGTATTGAGCAATTGCTCCCGAATTATTGGGATTATACGGGTCGGAAGTAGCGGCTACGGCGGCTCCTAAAAGTCCGTTGGTAAGTTCGTCTTTTGCCATTTGTTGCGCAGAATGTCGGCCAATCACGTGTCCAATTTCATGTCCCAAAACACCCGCTAATTGGTCTTCAGTCTTGAGTCTTTTTAATAATCCAACGGTAATAAAAATCTGTCCACCTGGTAATGCAAAAGCATTAATCGTCTCAGGGTCAGCTAGTAAATGGAAATTAAATTGATATTCAGATTTTGCAGCATCCGAATTTGTTACAACTTTCATGCCCACCGTTTTAACCAAATCTTGTTCTTTCTGACCTTCATAAAGACCCCCAAATTCGGCCGCCATTTGTGGAGCAGATTGCAATCCCGTGGCTATTTCCTGTTGCGGAGTCATCGTTACGGCTTGGCTTTTACCCGTAATTGGATTAACCTGCATTTTAGAAAAATACGAAAATAGGGCAATAGCTGCCATGATTAGCCCAATAAAAAGGCGAGATTTAAGACTTCCTGAATTCATGATTCTTAGTAAACTTGTTTATATGCTAACGAAAATTAAAAAAGTCTACTCATCTTTCCAAGAAAAGATCCTAGGTTTTAAAGGTTAGAGATTTAAGAAAAACGGTCAATTTTAAAAAACGGAATTGGCTGAATAAATCATGGAAAGCTAGCACACTAGCCCTAAAACCAAAATTGTTCTTGTTAAATTTTGTTAAACTTCCCGTTACTCTTCCTATTTCCAGCGTTTTAATTACGAAATTTGATAATAGTTACTGGCTTGATTTTCAATC